>DATGQJ010000238.1:0-9388 GCA_035304265.1 Oceanobacillus sp. | reverse complement strand
TCCCCACATGTGTTGACCTTCGTCAACGGACATATGGATCAGTGTATCGAGCTTATAAACGCGCACCGCAAATGCCAGCACCAGAATCGCAAGAACTGGCAGCGTTTCTCTCCACGAAAGATGAATGGAGGGAAGGCTGCGCACGCCGATCATGCCGACGGTGAAAAGCACCAGCCCACTGAACAGGGTGACGAACTGGACATGTGGATTGAGATCATACAGCGCGGATTTGAAGACGTTGGCGCTCATCTCCGTGCCGAGCATCAGCAGCAGCACGCCGACAAGCACCAACAACCAGTTCCCACGTCCGCCTATCATTGGCTGTTCAGCGATTTGCCCCGCTTCCACTTTATGCGACGAGAGGCGTAAGGCAAATATCAGCGCTGCGCCGCCCACAACCGCTGCCAGTATCGCTTCGGCAAGCGGCGGGTTTTCCGCGCGTTCTGCGGGGAGTTGTAGAATCGCGCTGATGATCATCAGCAGTATGGCGAAGGCGGTCAAGCCTGCGGCAAGGAGATCGCGCCTTTTCGAATATGGTCTTTGTGCGTCTGCTGTCGAGGAATCGCTGTTGATCGCGGTTGTCAGCACTTCTGAAGGTTGTGCGGCATCGCTTGGCATATTCTGCGCCAAATTGGAGAACAAGTCACGTTCTTAACCATGTTACCAGAGCAACAATACGATTCGCGTATGTTTTTGCCATGTTCAAGAGGGCAGGCGCTGTGGTTTCGTCTTGTAACACTGTAAAAGCTATGCTAGAATAGAGTTGTTCGAGGCAAAAAGTGGGCAACCCCCACTTTTTTGCTAGATTTAAGCGAAGTTACCATCACACCCCCAGTTGTTTGGAGTTGAAAACACGTCCTATGAAAAGTGAGTTTGAAGTCGTCTTTAACGAGATCGCGGAACTGCGCTCTTTGCCCCGCGATACCGTTCTGGAAGCCCTGCGAACGGCGCTGGTTTCTGCCTACCGGCGCGATGCGGGGATAGGCAATTCACAGCGCATTGAGGCGACCATCGATCCCAATACCGGACGTGCGCGGATTATGGTGGAAAAAGAGGTCGTTGAAGACGTTCAGGACGAGCGCACCGAGGTCTTATTGGAGACCGCGCGTTATTACGAACCTGAAGCGCAACTTGGTGACATGGTGATGGTGCAGGCAGAAGGCACGATCAAGAAATTCGGGCGCATCGCCGCTCAAACCGCCAAGCAGGTGATTTTGCAGAAAATTCGCGAGGCGGAGCGCAACTCACTCTACGATGAATTCATCGAGCGTGAAGGCGACATCGTGACCGGAACGGTGCAGAGTGTCAATTCTGGTGCGGTTACGCTCAGTCTGGGACGAACGGAAGCAACGTTGCCACGTTCGCAGCAGATTCCCGGCGAACGCTACAAGCCCCACGACAAAGTGCGTGCGTACATTATGGAAGTCAAGCGCAGCAGTCGGGGTCCACAGATTGTTGTCAGCCGTAGTCACCGCAATATGCTCCGTCGTCTCCTCGAATTTGAAGTACCCGAAATCTACAACGGACAAGTCGAAATCAAGAGTATTGCACGCGAAGCGGGCTACCGTTCAAAGGTCGCGGTGGCAGCGCTGCAAGATGGCATTGACCCTGTAGGCGCGTGCGTCGGAATGCGCGGCGTGCGTATTCAGAACATTGTCAAAGAACTCCACGAAGAGAAGATCGACGTTATCGAGTGGAATGCCAACCCGGAAATCTTCATCGCCAAAGCGCTTAGTCCCGCGCGTGTCAGTGGTGTTTATCTGGAAGAGGATTTCGATACCGGACGTACTGCCGTCGTGATTGTACCGGATGATCAGCTTTCGCTGGCAATCGGGCGCGAAGGGCAGAACGCGCGTCTTGCCGCCAAATTGACAGGCTGGCGCATCGACATCAAGAGTGTGACCGAGGCAGTGCAAGAGGCGCTCGAAAACCTCGACAAGCCGCCTTTGGATGATATGCAGAAGCAGTACGGTGAGATGATCGCCGACGTACAGCGCATCATGGAGAAGCGGGCTGCCAACCGCGCAGTCATGCCGGAAGAGTTCGCCACACTCAGCAGATTCGCCGACATCGCCCACCGTCGTCATATGGCAGTTCGCGAGCAGGCACGTCAGACTCGGTTGGCGGAAATCAACGCCATCAAGAAGACGCTGCCGCCGCGTATGTTCCAGATGCCTATCGAATCGCTCAACCTGCCTGATAATATCGTCGAAGTGCTGCAACCACTTGGCAATGTGGGCGAGATCATGTGGCGTTTCCTTCTGGACGAAGGTCGCCTGCGGAATATGCTGACGGGTCTCCCGCAGGACTCGATGCATCTGTTGCAAACCGCGCTGGAACAGGTCGTCGTGCCTGAAGAGGAAGCACTGCCTGAAGGCGAAGAGGCTCCTGCCGCTGACGCGGTTTTGGAGACTGTCGCCGAAGAAGAAACCGAGCCGCGAGATCCGTTTGCGGATGTGGAGCCTGTTGCTACCGCAGAGAAACCGAGTGCGCGGAAGGACTTCCGTCCGCTTCCAGTAGAACCCGTCGCCTATGATGACGATGAGGAAATTGACCTTTCGCCCGCGAATAAGGGTGGTAAGAAGAAAGGCAAGAAGAAGGGTCGCCAGCTTATCTACGACGAGAAGCGCGGCGGCATGGTAGTCAAACGTCAGCGCAAGGGCAATCGCGGGCGGGACCGTGGCTGGGATGACTGGGAAGAGTAGCCCGGCGCGGCACGTCCCTATCCGCACCTGCGTGGTGTGTCGCCAGAAGGCGGGCAAGCGGCAGCTTGTCCGCGTGGTGCGCACCGAGCAGGGCGTTCAGATTGACCCGACTGGTAAAATGAATGGTCGGGGAGCCTATCTGTGTGATCAGGAGAATTGCTGGGAACGAGCTGTGAACACCGATATTTTGTCCAAGGCTTTGAAAACGTCGCTGACGAACGAAGATCGTGACCGATTGCGACAGGCACGCAAGTAGCCATGATCGCGCATAGATTCAGTAAAAACGCTTAACAGTAGTGGATGAGGAAACGTGCTTTTCCTGATCCACTGCTCCCTCAACGGAGGAATGGATGGCACAGGAAAAGCAAATCATTTTAGTCCCCGATTACCTCACGGTACGCGAACTCGCCGAGCTGATCGAAGCTAGCCCCATCGACATCATGAAGCGCCTGATCGCTAACGGCATCATGGCGTCTATCAATCAGCAGATCGATTACGATACTGCGGCGATTGTGATCGAGGATATGGGGTTCGAGGCGCAGTCTGCCAGCGCTATACAGGCGCAGCAAGAACGCGAACGCCGCGCCGAGACCGCGCAAACGTGGCGGAAAATCTATACCAAAGAGAAGCCGGAAAATCTGCAAACTCGCCCGCCGATTGTGACCATTCTTGGGCACGTCGATCACGGCAAAACGACCTTGCTGGATACGATTCGCAAGACGAAAGTTGCCGAAGGCGAAGCAGGTGGCATCACCCAGCACATCGGCGCGTATCGCGTCATGCACAACAATCGCCAGATCACATTTCTGGATACGCCGGGTCACGAGGCGTTTACGGCAATGCGGGCGCGTGGAGCGCAGGGTGCTGACATCGTGGTATTGGTGGTCGCTGCCGACGACGGCGTGATGCCCACCACCCGTGAGGCGCTCAACCATGCTCGCGCGGCGAATGTGCCGATTGTGGTGGCGATCACCAAGATCGACAAGCGCAACGCCAACGTCGAGAAAGTGAAGCAGGAACTTGCCGAACTCGGATTGGAGCCGATGGATTGGGATGGCGACACTTTTGTCGTGCCCGTCTCGGCGATCAGCGGGGAAGGCATCGAGGATGTGTTGGAAGCGATCTTGCTCACTGCCGATGAGCAGGAAATCGTAGCGAACCCCGCTGGCGATCCCACCGGAACCGTGTTGGAAGCGCGTGTGGATCGCAGTCGTGGTGTGGTTGCTACGCTGCTGGTCTTCAACGGCACGCTAAAACTGGGGGATGAAGTCGTCGCCGGTACCGCATATGGGCGCATCAAAGCGATGTTTGACGAAAACGGCGTTCAGGTCAAGAACGCGACGCCGTCGATGCCTGTGGCGGTGTTAGGCTTGCACGAATTGCCGCAGCCCGGCGATACCTTTGAAGTGGTGAAAAACGAGAAGGCGGCGCGGGCGCTGGTGGAAGAACGCAAGCAAGAAGCGGCAACCCAGCGCAACCAACCCTCGCGCGGCGCGGTAACACTGGAAGACTTCTTCTCGCAGTTCCGCGCGGGCGAAACCAAAGAGATGAACATCATCCTCAAGGTAGACGTGCAAGGGTCGCTCCAGCCGATTGTGGACAATCTCGAACGTATTTCCGGAGAGAACCGGGAAGGCATTCGTCTCCGTATTCTTGCGGCGGACGTGGGCAATATTTCCGAAAGCGACGTGATGCTTGCCAGTGCTTCCGATGCGATTGTCATTGGCTTCAAGGTCGATGTTGATACGGCAGCGCGGCGTTCTGCCGACTCTCACGGCGTGGACATTCGCCAGTACGACGTGATCTACAAACTGTTTGAAGATGTGGAACTGGCGCTGAAGGGTATGCTTGAGCCTGTCTATATCGAACGCACTATTGGCGTGGCGGAAGTGCGGCAGGTCTTCAAGATTTCCAAAGTCGGCACGATTGCCGGATGTATGGTGCGCGAAGGCGAAGCCCGCCGTAATGCCCGTGCCCGCGTGAAACGTGGCGGGCAGGTATTGGTCGAAAACTCTGCCGTGAGTTCGCTCAAACGATTGCAGGAAGACGTTCGTGAAGTACGCGCGGGTTTCGAATGCGGCGTGGGGTTGGCGACGTTCAGCGATTTTGAGCAAGGCGACATCATCGAGTTCTTTGTCACCGAACGCGCAAGCTAGCGCAAGAGCACTGCTGTCAACGCCGCAGGTGCAGGGGCACAAATAATACGGAGATCACTGTAGGGAAACGGGGCAAACGAAGTTCGTCCAACATCCTGTCACCACATGATTTACGGACACCATGATGTTCGGCATTATGGTGTCCCTACATCCCCGTCTTTATTTGTCATTCCGCATTACAATGCTCCTGCGGTGTTGAACCTGATGGGCGTATTGTGAAAGGGTACACCGATGAGCATTAAACAGGATCGAGTGTCCGGGCGAATTCGGACGATCTTGAGTGAGTTACTGCTGCGCGAGGTCGCAGACCCCCGTCTGCATTACATTACGATCACCGATGTAGAACTCGACCCCGAATTGCAATACGCGAAGGTGTACGTCAACGCGCTTGGCGACGAAGATCGGCAGGCGGATGTGATGCAGGGATTGGAACACGCGCGAGGCTTCCTGCGTCGTGAAGTGGGCAAGCGGGTGCGCCTTCGCAAAACGCCTGAACTGGAATTTCGGTGGGATCACACGCTGGAACGCAGTGAGCGCATTAATCAGTTGATCGCTTCACTGGATATTCCGCCCGCCGAAGAAACACCGGAAGAAGACACGGATGACTATGAAGGTTGAATGGGAAAAAGCGGCGGCAGCACTGGATGCCGCCGCGACAATTTTACTCGTCACTCACATTCACCCGGACGGCGACGCCATCGGCTCGCTGCTCGGCTTGCAGAATGCGCTGCGCGAACGGGGCAAGAACCCGGATTCGGTGGTAGACGGCGGCATACCGGAATACTTACGTTTCATGCCGGGCGCTGATCTCGTGCGCCCAACTCTGCTAACGGGCGAGTGGGACTTGATGATCTCGCTCGACGCCAGCGATGAAGAACGCACGGGCGTGGCAGGAGTTTCTGGTCGGGCGCACAGCAAGGTCGTGATGAACGTCGATCATCACCCCACCAACACCATGTTTGGCGATATTTATCTGGTGCAGCCGGACGCGGTTTCGACTACCGAAGTGGTTTACGACTGGCTGGCACATATGGGGCACACGCTTTCGCCTGACAGCGCTGTCCCCTTGCTAACCGGACTGGTGACGGATACCAACGGCTTTCGCACCAGCAACGTGAACAGTCGGACGTTGCAGTTGGCGCAGATTTTCATGGAACAGGGCGCATCGCTGCGCGAGATCATGGCGCGGACGGTGGGCAGTACCCCATACACCACCGTCGAATTGTGGCGGACTGCGCTGCAAACGGTTGCGCTCGAACACGGCATCATCTCCGCTGTGATTACGCAGGAGACGCTCAAGAAGGTCAATCTGCCGGAACCAACCGACGCCGGACTGATTAGCTTTCTCATTTCCACCAACGAGTCGCGGGTGGCAGTGGTTTTCAAAGAGGTTGCCGACGGGCGGATCGAACTCAGTTTCCGTTCTAAGCCGGGTTACGACGTTTCGCAGGTGGCGCTGTCGCTTGGCGGCGGCGGGCACAAACAGGCGTCCGGCGCGACCATCGACGGTCCTCTGGAAGCGGCAACCGCGCGGGTGATGCCGCTGCTGCGTCAGGTGGTGGAGCAGGAGGTACTTGCCATAAGTTAGCAGACGGTACTATAGTCTGTTACTCTGTAAATATAGAGATTGCTATACTACGGTGATAACCTCTCGTTATTGTCAGTAGTTGGATATAATGGGTCTCAAACTAATGGGGGAGCGCACCATCTCCGGTGCAGTTGTTCAAAAGAGGCGCACATTATGGCAGAGACGCTGGCTATTCCCTGGGTGATCGAGCTACACAACCAGCAGATGCCAGAGACGCTGAAGGTGCAGGTTGAGAGTCAGGTTATCATCGGGCGATATGACAAAGCCTCACAAGTTCAGCCAGACATCGATCTGGGAGTCTATGGCGCGGAAGAGAAGGGGGTCTCTCGCCGCCATCTTGCCATCCGTGCCGACGAAGATCAGCTTGTCGTGGTTGACCTGAACAGCGGGAACGGCACGCTCCTGAACGGCAATCGTTTGGAGCCGAACGTTCCGCATCCGGTGAAGAACGACGACAAATTGCAGCTTGGCTTGATGCAGCTTGACCTGCGCGTGATCATTTCGCCGAAGGGCAGCGGTTTCCAGATGCAGGGCAAGAAGGGCATCACGCCGCGCCCGCCTTCCGAAGTCAGCCAGCCGATTCTCATCGTAGAGGACGATCCAGAAGTGGCGAAGGTGCTGGCGTTGGTTTTGGAGCGCAACGGCTACAGCACGGTGACTTGCCGCGAAGTTGTGAGCGCGATTCGTCTTTTCAATCAGAAGCATCCGTCCGCCGTTATTCTCGACCTGATGCTTCCCGATATGCCCGGTATGGAATTTTGCCGTTACGTGCGGCGCGACGTGCAGCGCAATACCACACCGGTGATCGTGATCAGTGCCGCGAAAACGCCTGCCAACGTCACGCAGGCGCTCGATGCGGGGGCGGACATCTTCCTCGGCAAGCCCGTAAGCGCACAGGAATTAAATCACGTCGTCGATTCGCTGATCGGGCAAAACGAGAGTGGAGAACGGGCGCTTCTGACCAAGCAGCTTGTCGGTACAGCGCCGCTTAAATCGGTTCCGCCTGAATCACGGCGGGATTCGCTGGTCATTTTCGTCGCAGGGCACGAGCAGCCGCTTACCCTGACGGTGCAACAACCCATTTCCTTTGGGCGTTCTACACCGCAGCCGCCGAAAACACACATCGATCTCAGCCGTTTCAACGCCGTCGAGCACGGGGTGTCGCGCGTTCACATGACGTTGCACAACAAGGAGGGTAAGTTTTTCGTGGAAGATATGGACAGCGTGAACGGCACGTATATCAACGGTGATCCGCTGAAGCCGCGTGAACTTGTGCCGTTGAAGAATGCCGATGAAGTTCGGCTCGGACGCTTGCGCCTATATGTCTATTTCCTTGAAGATGAAAAAGGTTAGTAGAAGTTCTATTTGGTGCAAGATGATATAATTGTTCCTGCTACTGGGGGCGCATGGGATTCGTGCGTCCCTTTTCTGTTTCTGTCGGAAAGTTGATGGTGTTGTCCTATGGCAGTCTTTGGGTTCGTCAACGTGAACAAACCGAAGGGTGCGACCAGTCACGATGTGGTGGCACGAACGCGGCGCACGTTAGGGCTGAAAAAGGTCGGTCACGCGGGTACGCTCGATCCTTTGGCAACCGGAGTGTTGGTACTCTGTCTTGGGGGCGCAACTCGCTTGAGCGAATACGTAATGGAGACCACCAAGCGCTATCGGGCAACAGTGCATTTAGGTGTGGAAACCGATACCTATGATGCCGAGGGGCAGGTGGTCGCCGAACACAATGTGAGCGGCATTACGCGCAAGGACGTGGAGCGGCTGCTGCCCACTTTTGTAGGCGAGATCAAGCAAGTGCCGCCGATGTACAGCGCGATCAAGCAGCGTGGGCGCAAGCTCTACGAACTGGCGCGGGCAGGCGAAATTGTCGAGCGCGAGGCACGGCAGATCACGATCTATGAGTTGCAGATGGTCGATTGGTCATCGCCGTTTGTCACGCTGGACGTGACGTGCAGCCCCGGAACCTATATTCGCAGTTTGGCGCACGATCTGGGGAAAGCGCTTGGCATAGGCGCGTCACTGTCTGCGCTGGAGCGCACGGCAAGCGGCGTTTTTACCATCGAGGACGCGATCCCGCTTGACGATTTCCTCAACGATCCCGACTGGCGCAGCCATATCAAAACCGCGTCGGAAGCACTGGCAAACTACTATCGGATTACGCTCACCGGAGCGGCGGTCAACGACGTTTACAATGGGCGTTCGATCTCGCGAACGGTGGATTTGCCGGATGGCACGCTGGCGATGGGCTACGATCTCGGTGATCAACTGCTGGCGGTGCTCCGCGCCGACGGCGCATTCTGGAAGCCGATCAAAGTGTTTTACCCCTAAGGCTGGCGAAAAAAACAAGTTTAAAGTAAAAAGTGGAAAGGCAAAAAGCTCTGGGATGCTTTCCACTTTTTGTTTCTACCTTTGCATCTCGATTTGGAATTGATACATGAATCACGTGAATAAGCTGGCGGATGTTCACTTACAGCAGCCTTCAGTAGTGACAATTGGCGTTTTTGACGGGGTGCATCGCGGGCACCAGTATTTGATTCAGCAATTGGTGAAAGAAGCGCGGGCGCGTGGGCACGCGGCGGTGGCGCTGACCTTCTTTCCGCATCCCGACGTGGTGATTCGTGGTTTGAGCGGGCGCTATTACCTGACTACGCCGGATCAACGGGCGCAGTTACTGGGCGATCTAGGCATTGATTACGTGATTACGCTGCCTTTCGATGATCAAATTCGGAACATTCGCGCCGCCGATTTCGTCGATCAGATGATCGCACATCTACGGTTGCAATCGCTGTGGGTGGGGACGGATTTCGCGCTTGGCTATCAGCGCGAGGGCAACGTGACCTTTCTGCGTGAGCAGGGGGCACAAAAGGGCTTTTCCGTCGAGGTGATCGACCTGCTCATGGAAGAGAACGCCGCCATCAGCAGCAGCACGA
>DATGQJ010000237.1:0-2955 GCA_035304265.1 Oceanobacillus sp. | reverse complement strand
GGAAAATCGGCGTCCAGCAGTTCCAGCGCTTTGCTGACCACTTCCGGCACAATCGGCAAATCGGGTATCTGTTTCAGCATCAGCAAAAACTGATAGATAGGCAGGGTGTCGCCCTGTTCGTGCAGCAGCGCCATTGCCGTGATCGCAGGCTCACCCGAAAAGCGCGACGTATCCGCAAGGTCAACAATCAGATTGACAGCGTAGGCGCTCGCAAGTGAGGGATCGATCATGCTGATGCCCACCAGCGAAGCCGCCCGTAAATTTTGCCCTACGTCCACGCCAAGTAGCTGCTCGTGAACCTCGACGCCGCGTAAATAAACGTCGAGATCGGCGGGGTTGCCGATCTCCACCAGAAGTCTTACCAGCGCATCACGGATGTTGCAACCTGAATCGTGTTGCGGATTGTCCAGATAATAGAGCGTTTTCGGGCGCAGCACCGCGCGGGCGCTCTCGCCCAACGTGCAGTTTTTCAGCTTCAGTAGCGCCGCGTCCACAATCTGCCGTTCGCGGTGATCGCGCAGCAGTTCCAGCGCCAGATCGCAGGCGCGTTCGGGGTCCGTCTCGGCTTTGAGCCGTTGCAGCGCGGCTTTGCTCATCTCACGAAGGCAGCCGCTTGGTTCGCCAGCGCGGCTTGGATGCGCTCGATGTGGTGTTCCATCACGTCCATCGTCTCAATTTCGGCAAGGCTGAAGTAGCCAACCTCTGTCGTTTCGTCGCTCAAGCCTAGTGTCCCGCCGATCACCCGCGCCTCGAAAGAAAAAGCGACCAACTGCCTGCGGTTGCCGTCGGCATATTCCGTGATTCGGTGCGGCGTGGTATACACCCCGATCAGCCGCCCGACTTCCACCTGCAAACCCGTTTCTTCAAATACCTCGCGGGCACAGGTTTCCGCCGCGCTTTCGCCCGCTTCCATCGCGCCACCGGGCAAACACCAGCGCCCATTGTCCGTCCGGCGGGTCAGCAGAATTTTCTCCCGCGTCTCGTCGAAAATGATTGCCGAACAACCGGGCGTCAGTTGTGCCGTCTTGCCGATGCGTTCACCATAGAGCAGTTGCGCCACGCTTGTATACCTTTATGTGCATGGAGAGCAATAGAGTGAAAAGTTAAAAGTCAAAAATTGAAAGTGAGTAAGGCAGGTTTTCCACTTTCAACTTTCCCCTTTTAACTTTCTACTCTTTACGTAAACACCACCACCGCGCCTGTTTCCAGCGAACGCTGGCAAGCCGCCATCAGTTTCAGGCACGACTCGACTTCGATACCATAGCGTTCCCAGCCAATCCCTCTGCCGGGATTGTTCACCGCTTCTCGCACGGCGTCACTCTCATAATCGAGCATGGGTGGAACGCCCAACGCGCCAAGCAACTGCCTGCATTCGTCTATCAACACCTGCGCCGAACCGATCATGCTTCCGGCGACATTCAGCGTGGGCGACGCAAATATCACCTGCGAGAAACGCATCGGCAGATAATAACCTCGATCATCACTGTGCAAAATCAGATGTTCATATGCCATGCGATAGCGTGCCACGCCAGCTTCCAGCCAGCTTCGCACCTCGTCATAATACTCGCCCAGAACCGGATCGGTGCTGGCATCGGGAACGCCAGCCGGACCACGCTTGGCAGGTTCTGGCACGCCTTTGCCTGCCCACAGATGCGCCGCGACTCGTCGCAGGGTGTGCAAGCCGCTGTGCCCGTACATCTCCACCGACCAGTCCTCGATTTCTTCCGGCTCCTCGTGTTCGGGGAAACCGCGTTCCAGCAGAGCGTGGTTGATGGCGGCAAACTGCTCAAAGTAGTAACTCAGGCGTTCAGGGTTGTAGCGCCGAACATGCGGCAGAATACCAACCGTGAGGGTGAGTGCCATAACGTATTCCCAATCATCAAGATCGCCGCTATTTTAGCGTTCCTTATGAGAAGACTCATGCAACTATCTGTGTCCACATCCGTAAAATTGGATGAATAGAGTTTTGGAGGTCAGGATGCATCTTTACGACGCCACATGGAAAAGGGTCAGCCGCCAGTTCTGGAAATATCGCCGTCGTGAATTAGCTTTCCATCTTATTCTATTTCTCTCTATTAACCTACCTCTGTGGTTTCTTGCTACGAACCTACCCGATGGCTCATTTTTGCGCTTTAACGTTAGGCAGTATGTCATGGGTATCTACCTCAATTGGGTTTATATCCCTTGGATCACCGTTTGGTGGGGCTTGCTGCTCCTTACACACTTGATTGCATTTGTCAGCGCTCAGATGACTGAGCGCCTGTTTCGCTTCAGAATCGAGCGGGAATTTCTGCGTGAGTATATTGACCAGAGCGAAATGGAAAAACCCAAGCGTCATCCCTTTCAACCCGACGATGAAGCATTTGACTATGAGGAAGCGATCCCTGACGAAAAGAAAGAGGTCATGCGCTAATCCCACACGGGCGCAAAGCCGGGTTTGCCTTCCTGCAAATTTGGCAGCTTTTCGCGCATGATCGCGTGAACTTCCTGATAACGCGCGTCGTTCCACCCCATTTGTGCCGCCAGCGAACGCGCCGCCGCGCCTGTCCCCGCCACGAAACGCGCCGTTGTGGTGTGGAATGATTGAATCACGAACTTCTGCACGCCCGTCGCCAGCAAGGTATCCGCGAACGTGACCGGATCGCGCACCGGAAGCAACGGCGTCATGGTAATTGACGCGCGGATTCCCGCTTTCTGCACCTGACGAATCGCCTCGATGCGCTTCGCGTTGGGTGGGCAGGTCGGTTCAAAAGTTCGCCGTACCGTTTCATCGTCGGTGGTAATGGTCATGTTCACCTGTACGTGCTCGAACTCGCGCAGCAAATCCAGATCGCGGGTGACCAACGGTGCGCGGGTTTGCACCACCAGCCGCACCTGATGGTAGCGCAGCAGTTCTTCGAGGATTGCCCGCGTCAGCCGCAACTGCTGCTCGACAGGTTGATACGGATCGGTAAC
>DATGQJ010000236.1:0-8826 GCA_035304265.1 Oceanobacillus sp. | reverse complement strand
ATACCACATGGAGTAATCCGGACGTTGAACAACTCTGGGGGGTATCTGATGGTGCTGTTTTTGTGGGGGATACACGGATGCAGCATCTCGATCTCACCACACCGGAACTGGAAATTGAGGAAAGTTTCTCGATAAGTCAGTTGGGAGGACGAACTGAGTTATGGGTACACAGTGGTGAAGGTTGATAGCCCTCCCATACCCAATCTCCGCTCCGCTTGGTACAATTTCTAAGTACCGCACCTGATGAGGCTACAAATGATCAATTCCCGCTGGGCGAGTTTCGACCTGATTTTCTTCGATTGCGACAGCACCCTTTCTACCATCGAGGGCATCGACGAACTGGCGCGTTTCAAAGGCAAAGAGTGGCGCGTGAGCGTCCTCACCCAGAAGGCGATGGACGGCGAACTTGACCTGAGTGAAGTGTATGGCAAGCGCCTGCAAGCCATTCGCCCCACACGCGGGCAGTTGAAGGCGATTGAAGAACGCTACTGGGAAAACCTCGTGCCGGACGCGGCGGCGGTGGTTGCTGCGCTGCAATTCCTCGGCAAGCAGATTTTCATCATTAGTGGTGGGCTGGCGGAGCCGGTGCGCGGGCTTGGAAGGCGCTTGGGCGTGCCGCCGGAAAATATCCGCGCCGTCGAACTGGAATACAACGAGCTTTCGGGCGACTGGTGGCGTTACTACGAGCCGGGGGCGCGGCACAAACAGACCTATCTCGATTACGGCGAAGGTCCGCTGACGGTTTCCAGCGGCAAACCCTCGATTGTGCAGGAACTGGCAGACGGCAAATACGGACGGCGCATGATGATCGGTGACGGCGCATCCGACCTTGCCACGCGGGAAATTGTGGATTTGTTCGTCGGATTCGGTGGGGTGGTTGCGCGGCAAAAAGTGAGAGATGAAGCCGACGTGTTCGTGAGCAGCAATTCGCTTGCCCCAATTTTGCCCCTCGCCGCCGGAGCAAGTGGCTATGCCAAAGTCGTCGGCACGCCGCATCAGGCAGTGTTCGATCTGGGCTTGGCGCTTGCAGAGGAGCACGTTGCCATCAAATCCCCCGAAATGGCAGAGGCGTTCAAAGAGGCGTTTCGAGACATCCCTACCTTCGGAAACCCGTAATGCCTCTGAGTTCGTTGAATGGTCACGCGCGTGCCGATTTTCAGCTTATGGACGCGCTCAACTTCACTGATGCCGATCTCGCGGCGAATCGGAAAGGGCGCTTGAGTGACGGGCAGAAAGCGCGGGTGCGTACACGCCTCACTCAGATCACCATCCTCTCGCTGCTGGTGGCAAGCCTGCCACTGACGTTCGTGGCGGTCAGCGTCGGTATCCTGACGAGTTCCGATCAACTTGGCGGCGCTTCCGATTCGACTGCGCTGGTGGTGATCGGCATCATCTTGCTGGTGCTGTTTGCGTTGGGGCTTGTTCCGGTGTTGACCATGCTTCCCCTGTGGCGACGCGCCCGTAAGACGCTGGCGGATGGTGTGGTCGCGTCTGTCGAAGGTATGGTCGATTTTGAGGAAATCGGGCGCAAACGCTTCGCCCTGATTGTGCTGGACGATACCGGGCGCGAACTCTCCTTCAAGATGAAACGAGACGTGCATGAAGCCTTCGACGAGTCCGCCCGTTATCGTATCTATTTCATCCCGCTGCTCGGTCAGGTCGTCTCCGCCGAGCAACTCGATCATTGACCACAACACCTCTCTAATGGAACAATACGCCAATGTCCTTTAGATGCTGAAAGGCGACTTCTGATCGGTATGAATCCTTTCTGCCCACAAGCCGTAATTTTCGACATGGATGGTCTGCTGGTCGATTCCGAACCCGTCTGGCATTTTGTGGAAAGCGAGATGCTGCAAGCGCGGGGCAAATCGTGGGAATACACCATCCAGAAAGACCTGATCGGGCTGCGCATGTCCGATTTCTGGGCGAGCATGTGCTCCGCCTACCAGTTGACCGAAACGCCCGACGTACTAATTGCCGAAGCGACGAACCGCATGGTCGAGGCGATCCCGCATAAGGTGGTCGCACGCCCCGGCGCGGATGAGCTACTTGCCTATTTTCAGAAACGCGACGTGCCGATGGCGATTGCTTCTAGCTCGCCGATGGCGATCATCGACGCGGTGGTGGAATCGCGGGGATGGGCGCGTTATTTTCAAGTATGGGTTTCCGGTGACGAAGTGGCACACGGCAAACCCGCGCCGGATATTTACCTCGAAACCGCGCGGCGCATGAACGTTGCTCCGCGTGACGTGCTCACGCTGGAAGACAGCCGCAACGGGGCGCGGTCAGCAGTCGCGGCGGGGATGATCTGCTACGCTGTGCCCGATCCCACCCATAATTCGCCTACCGATTTTGAAGGTGTTACCCCCCACGTTTTCGACAGCCTGCATGATGTATTGAAGGTTTTAGAGCCACACTGCGTTTGATCGGCGGAAGATAGTCGGGCAGACATGACGCAGTTTCACAAATAAAGGATGGAGAATGTAGGGACAGGATACATCCTGTCCGCTCCTCTCAAATCTGGCGGACACGATAATGCTGTTTCCCATTAAAGACGGTGTTTGCAGTGAGGTTCGAGGAAGTGATCTTCGCCTTGTGTTGTTAAGCGGCATTATCGTGTCCCTACAATCTATCCGCCTTATTTCGTTAACCCCTACGACATCCGGGTGAACCTGTGTGTTTGCCCGCAAAATCCCTCACCACGCATAAACCCTGCCTGCGTCAGGCTCTCGATGAGAGAGACGGCGGGGGCATGATTGATCGATCCTCTCGTCCACAAACCTACGGATCATCGCAAATCTAATCCCCGAAATAATCCAAAGTTAGTTCCTCAGCCACAGGGATTAGTCCTATCCTGCTTTTCGTAGTTGCGCCGTTTTGAAGGTGCGTATCCTGTCTTAATGGATGAGAAGCAATCAAGGGAGGGCTTTATGGTTAAACTGCTTCGGAATGAAAAAGGGGGAAGAACCCAACGCAGCTAATCTGCGTTTGCCCTTGCTACCCGCTCGGTTGCGACTGAGCAGCAGCTTAACAACGTTATTCCCCCAGCGCGGCTGCCACTGCCTGCTCAAGCGTCATTGAGCGCCCAGCCGCCCACACCGCCTGAAAGGTCGCCTCGTCAAGTTGTTGGCGCACGATGGCGGTGATGCGGACTATCTCTGGGATGTCGCTGGGATGATGAAATGCGCCGATTCGTTCACTCGCAGCTTCGGAAGCGCCGAGTAAACGCGCGGCGCGTTCGGGTTGCCCGGTTGGTGCGAACGAACCGGCAAGCACCGCCAAAGCGTTTGCCATCTCGTGCCGATCTTGACGTTCAATGGAGAGGTGCAGCCCTCGAA
This sequence comes from Oceanobacillus sp., assembly GCA_035304265.1. Taxonomy (GTDB): domain Bacteria; phylum Chloroflexota; class Anaerolineae; order Aggregatilineales; family Phototrophicaceae; genus Flexifilum. Next base: position 5,488 of record DATGQJ010000236.1, on the reverse strand, counting down.
AACCCAGTTCGATGGCATATTCATAATTGCCTTCGTGCTGCGCTATGTAGGCGAGGTTATAGCATAGATAACAAATGCGGCGCACTTCTCCGGTTTGCTGGCACAGCGTCAGACATTCCTCATAGACCTGCTTTGCACGTTCGTCGTTCCCGTTCACACGGGCAATTTCCCCGATGATATTCAACGTCTGGGCAATTCCCGGCAGGTAATTCAATTCACGGAACAGCGCCAACCCCTCTTCGACCACAGGCATTGCAACCTCGGCGTCTCGGTGCATGGTATAGCCCAAGAAAATAAGCGCCCAGGCAACGTAGAGGGGATCGTCTAACTCGCGGGAAACATCCAGCATTTGCTGAAACAACCGTTGCGCTTTATCGAGATCGTGCAATATCGCCACGTGTCCGGCGCTGAAGAGAAACTTGGGATGATAGGTGATGGGCACGGATTGGAGATGTTCCATCAGTTGCCCTATCCAGTGAACGCCCTCGAACATCGGCGCTTTGGCATACCAGAACAGACACAGCGCCCCCGCCAACCGCACGCCCAACGTCACGTCTCCGTCCTTTAATGACCACTCAAGCACGGTGCGGATATTGTCCAGTTCGATTTCAAAACGTTCGTACCAGTAATCGAAGCCTGCCAGCCTCACTTCCGGCTCGGCACGTTCCGCCTGCTGCACGAAATATTCCGCGTGACGCCTTCGCATGATGGGCATTTCGCCGCTGGCTTCCAGTCGTTCGCGTGCATACTCCTGAATCATTTCGAGCATGACGAAACGCGGCTCTCCGTGTATGGTCTCTTTCTGCTGGACAAGGTTCTTGTCCACCAGTGACGCTAACGCATCGAATACGTCAACCGATAAACCTTCGCTACAAACCACTTCGATGGCTTCCAGTGAGCGTCCACCCCGGAAGACTGACAGCCGCGCAAACAGCGTTTTCTCGTCCTCATCCAGCAGGTTGTAGCTCCACTCAATCGAGGCTCGCAGGGTGCGGTGGCGCGGCGGGGCATCGCGCACGCCTTCCGCCAGTATCCCAAAGGGCGAGTTGTGCCTTGTCGCGGTCAGTCGTTCCAGTAATGCCTGTGGCGTGAGCAGCTTGCAGCGCACCGCCGCCAGTTCAATCGCAAGCGGCAGTCCATCCAGACGGGTACAGATTTCGGCAACCGCCGGGGCGCTGGCGTGATTGACCTCAAAATGAGGGTGGGTCATTTGCGCTCGTTGAATGAACAATGAGCCAGCTTCCGACTGGAGCAAGCCTTCGAGGGATACCCCATTCTCGGCAGGCAAAGACAGCGGCGGCACCGGATATTCCTGTTCTCCGGCGAGGCGCAGCGATTCGCGGCTGGTGGCGAGCACTTTCAGATCAGGCGCAGCCGCCAGCAATTCGGATACAAGCGGCGCAGCTTCGATCACGTGCTCGAAGTTGTCAATCAACAGCAGCAGTTTTTGCGAATGCAGCACTCGCTTCAGCGTGTCCAGCGGTGATTCGGTTGAGTTTTCGACGACACCAAGCGCTCTGGCGATAGCATTTGATACCAGCGCAGCATCCGAAAGCGGCGCGAGGTCAACGAAATACACGCCGTCGGCAAAATCCTTGCTGATCTCGGCTGCCACCTGAAGCGCCAGCCGGGTTTTTCCGGTTCCCCCAACGCCCGTAAGCGTGAGCAAACGGCAACTGCTCAACAACTGTTTCGCTTCAGCCACTTCGCGGGTTCGCCCGATGAAAGGGGTGGTTGCGGCGGGAAGATTGTGCTTGGGCGATGAAGTTGGCGCTGGAATGGGATTGTCCAACAAGCCGAGGGTTTTGGCATGAACAATCGCCTGCGTGCGGTTGCTCACGCCCAATTTGCTGTAAATCTGGCGGTTGTACCACTTGACGGTATTGAGGCTGAGATACAGATCGGCGGCGATTTCTTGATCCGACATGCCGCTGGACAGCCGCTTGAGGATTTCGTGTTCGCGCTGGTTCAGTTGGTCGGGCGGCATCCCCTTAGCTCCACAATCACGCTTACCGATGATGGGCGTGACCAACCCATCCTACTACAACTCATGGGACAACGCCATTCGTTTTCCATTCTTTCGAATGGAGACATTGTATCCAATCCTTCCTATTCTGACTCATAGGGAAGTGACATATTCAAGGAGAACTGAGATGTCAGATTACGTCACCTCACAACCGCTCACTACGACAACGACAACGACCAAAAGTGGGGTCGGAAGCGCATTGGCGCTCATTTACGGGCTGGTTGCCTATGCGGTGTTCCTCGTGGCTTTTCTTTACGCTATCGGCTTTATCGGCAACCTGATTGTCCCCAAGTCGATTGACACAGGCGGCGCGGTAGTCCCGCTTCAAGAGGCGCTGATCGTCAACGTGCTGTTGATGAGCGTATTTGCCATCCAGCACAGTTTGATGGCGCGTCCTGAGTTCAAACGGCAGTGGACGAAGATCGTGCCCAAAGCCATCGAGCGCAGCACCTATGTGTTGTTTGCCAGCCTTGCGCTGCTGCTCATGTACTGGCAGTGGCGACCCATCCCCGATGTCGTCTGGTCGGTGGAAAGCGGCATTGGTCGGCATGTGTTGAACGGTCTTTATGTGTTGGGCTGGCTGATCGTCTTTCTGAGCACGTTCATGATCAACCACTTCGATCTGTTCGGGCTGCGGCAGGTATATCTGAATCTGCGCAATCGTGAGCACGAGGAACTCGGTTTCCGAACGCCTTTCTTCTACAAATTCCTGCGCCACCCGATCATGCTGGGCTTCATCATCGCGTTCTGGTCAACCCCCACGATGACGGTTGGACATCTGCTGTTCGCAGTCGTGACGACGGTGTACATCCTCATCGCCATCCAGCTTGAGGAGCGCGATCTGGTCGGCTATTACGGCGACAAGTACCGCGAATATCGCCGCAAGACGCCCATGCTGATTCCGCGTCCGCCGAAGAAGGGATAAACCATGATGCTGCGGGGTGAATTGATCCAACTGCGTCCCATCAGGGAAGCCGATCTCGATACTTACTTCGCTTACCTCACCGACATCAGCAATCGAGGAGACTATTTCCCGATCAATATTCCCCCGGAATCACGGGTACGGAAACAGTTTCAGGACGGCGCGTTCTGGAGCAACGATCAGGGGCTGCTGCTGATTGTCAATCAGGCAGCAGCCATCATCGGGCACATCGAGTTCTTTAAGCCCGTCGCTTATCTGGATGGTTACGAACTGTCGTATCTGATTTACGACACTGCTGAAAGGGGCAAGGGCGTAACCACCGAAGCCGTCCGGTTGCTCACGAAATACCTGTTTGACACGAAGAAAGTCAACCGGCTGCAACTCATCATCCACCCGGACAATCTCGCGTCACGGCGGGTGGCAGAAAAGAACGGCTTCATCTGTGAGGGGTTGATGCGCGGCGCATGGTATCACCGAGGGCGTTACCATGACGTGGCAGTTTACGCGCTCCTGCGTGACGAGCACCGCAATTCGCAAGTTCCTTAGAGTCATTTGGATGGGGTTTATGTCCAATATCACGACAAATCGCGCAAAAAAGCTGCTGAATGAAAAAGGCGGCAGAACCTGATTGTGGACTGCCGCCGAAAGATTGGTCTCTTGCCGCCAATGTCGCACCGTGATATGAAGAAGTTGTGCTCCGTATGGATAAGGTAATCAACGATGGAACACCTGTTAAAGGATACTGCTGAACGCGCAGCGCGTTATCGCCAGAGTCTGGAAACGCGGCGCGTCTCTCCGTCACCGGAAGCAGTGGCGAATCTTGCACGGTTTGATGAGCCGCTGCCCGAATTTCCCACTGATGATGAAACGGTTATCGCGCTGCTGGACGAAGTTGGCTCTCCGGCGACGATGGCATCAGCGGGGGGACGGTTCTTCGGGTTTGTGGTGGGGAGTTCGCTTCCGGCAACCGTCGCCGCAAACTGGCTTGCCAGCGCATGGGATCAGAATGCGGGGATCGTCGTGCTTTCGCCAATTGCCGCCAAGTTGGAAGAAGTCGCCATGCGCTGGATGTTCGACCTGCTCGGTCTGCCAGCTTCATGCGGCGCGGGCTTTGTCACCTGTGCGACTCAGGCGAACTTTTCCGGACTGGCAGCCGCGCGTCATGCGCTGCTTGCGCGTCAGGGCTGGGATGTGGAGCGTCAGGGCTTGTTTGGAGCGCCGCCTATCAAAGTCGTGGTTGGCGAGGAAGTTCACGTGAGCGTGCTCAAGGCGCTCATGCTTCTGGGTCTGGGACGTGATCGCGTGATTCGCGTGCCCGTTGATGGGCAGGGCAGGATGCGCCCCGATGCGCTTCCGCCGCTGGACGACAATACCATCCTCTGCCTACAGGCGGGCAACGTGAATACCGGCGCGTTCGACCCTGCGGATGAGATCATCCCACAGGCGAAGGCGGCGGGGGCGTGGGTTCACGTGGATGGCGCATTTGGCTTGTGGACGGCGGCAGCGCCGGAACGTGCCTATCTCATGAAAGGCTATGCCGACGCTGATTCGTGGGCGACGGACGCGCATAAATGGCTCAACGTGCCCTACGACAGCGGAATCATCATCGTGCGCGAGCCTCAGCATCTTCATGCGGCGATGTCGATCAACGCGGCTTATCTGGTGATTAGCGAAACCCGCGAACCCGAACACTACACGCCGGATTTCTCACGGCGGGCGCGGGGCATCGAAGTCTGGGCGGCGCTGCGTTCGTTGGGGCGGCAAGGACTGGCTGATTTAGTCGAGCGTACCTGTCGTTATGCGACTCGTTTTGCCGAAGGGCTGCGCGAGGCGGGCTACGATATCCTCAATGACGTGGTGATCAATCAGGTGCTGGTTTCGTTCGGTGACGCCGAGATGACTCGGCGGGTGATTGCCGCGATTCAGGCGGAAGGCACGTGCTGGGCGGGGGCAACCGTCTGGCAGGGACACACGGCGATGCGCATCAGTGTTTCCTCGTGGGCAACCACCGAAGAAGACGTAGAGCGCAGTCTAGAGGCGATTATCCGCGTGGCGAATGAGGTGCGAGAGCGGGTAGTCTAGCTGACCAGCATCATTTCGGTTGAAATGGCGGCGTATTCCGGACGGGATACGCTGCTTTATTTTGTCTCGATTGCGGGGGATGGCGTTTTGTTTCCCAAGAAGAATAAGAAAATGGGACGAGGCGGGTTGCGAGAGTTATCTGATAAACAGAGCAGGAACAGCTTCTATAACGACGGTGATTGCGAGATTTACCTGCGTTGCAGGTTGTTGCAGGTGAATGTGGGCAAACGGTTAGCGACATTCGAACCAGCTTCTAACCGAACGGAGGTAAGAATTGACGGGACGTAGGGCAAGCGTAGAGCAAATGTCGGTTAACCTTAATACAATTCGTATTGGTAATTTTCATAAGTTATACAATACTCTTGATCATGAAAAATGTAAATTTCACTATTAGCGGATACCTTCATCATGGTGATCCGGCAACTTTTCATGCTTGCCTGCTTATTGCTCGTTTTGCT
>DATGQJ010000235.1:0-4375 GCA_035304265.1 Oceanobacillus sp. | reverse complement strand
AAGACGATTTAGAGGTATTAACGGGGATGAGGGTGGATTAGGGCGTGTTATGTACTTGACACCCCTCATCCCCCAGCCCCTTCTCCCACGCAAGCGGGGAGAAGGGGGGCAATCTCAAAGTACATAACACGCTCAGGGGCGCAACCTCGCGCCCTACGGCAATGCTTTACAGCACCTTAAGCCCGCCGATGCCGCCTTCATACTTAATCAAGATTTTGCTGGTGGCGGTTTCGTAATCGTCGGTTTGCCACACGCCGTTCTGCCCCCAGCCTTCACTGGTGCTGACGCGCGTTAGGCGAGAACTGACATTTGCTCCGCCGATCCCCGAACGATACTCGACACGCGCCGCCGTATTCTGGGGTAGACGGACTCGCATCTCACCGATGCCACCGCGCACGTGTGCCGTCACCAACGCGCCGTCGGCGATGTCGAGATGCACTTCGCCTGTGCCGGAGTTTGCCTGCAAATCGACCACTGCGCCTGCTGGCACGTTGATGTGCATTTCTCCAACGCCGCTGTCGATTCGTGCGCTGTATTCCCCGGAGGGCAGCGTCGCATGGATTTCACCCGTGCCCCCCGCGATCCGCAGTGCGGAAACTTTGAGCGCGGCAAGGTCGAACTCACATTCGCCCACGCCGTTATGAATTTCCAGATCGAGCGGAATGTGTGAGGTCAAGCCAACGTCCCAGCGTAGCTTTTGCCCGCTGCCAATCCAACCGAAGATTCCCCGAAACCAGTCGGCAGTCGCTTTTACCTGACTGAGATTGACGACTTTCTCGGTGTCGCCGCTTGCCGTGAAATTGATCTCGCCAACGTAGGTGAGGTCAGCCTCAATCAGCGAGTCGTTATCCAGCGGCTTGATGGTGCTTTTGCCTACCGGAAAATCAAGCCGAACGCGGGCGGAAGTGGCGCTGCCAATGGGTTCGCTGAATTGACCCGTTTTGATCTGCTCCTCACCCTTCATGCCGATTGATTTCACGAATTCGGAAACTTGATCATTCAGCTTCTCAAAAGAGAATGACCATTCCGTGACGTACCGTTTTTCCTTTTGCTCGTCCATTTCCAGTTCCTTTACCTGTTCTATCTATAGATTCGGTGGAGTAGTGCGAATTGTTCAAATCCGCTTCAGCGAATGTTCAAGCCGCCCGTGCCGCCGTCGAAGTGAATGGTGATGCGCGTGTTCTCGATTGCGCTTGCATAAGCAGCGGTTTCCCATATGCCGCTGTCGCCAACGAAGGTATCGTCATCGCCACTAACCCGCTCAAGCCACGAGGGAACGCCGATGCCGCCTGTACCTGTACTTGCTTCCAGCCGAATCGGGGCATTGTTCGGTACGTCGATGGTCACGCCGCCCGTGCCACTGTTGACGCGAAGATTGGTTGCGATACCGTCTTCGAGGCTGATGGTTGCGCCGCCTGTACCGAGTGAAACGGTTGCGTTGTAGCGCTCGCCCTCCACAGCAGGCAGGGTCAGGGTCACGCCGCCTGTGGCGCTGTTGACGTTGAGACTCGTCAGTTGCAGCCCACCCAGATCAAGGTCTGCGCCGCCCGTCCCTGTGCTCAGTGTGAGGTCAACCGGCACGTTCGGACTGATGCCAATATCCCAGCGAGCGTTGTTGTCATCATTGAGCCAGTTGAACAAGCCGACCCAGTTGAGATCGTCAACATCGTTTTCGAGAGCGACGGTTACGTTGCCGTTGTTCCCTTCCGCGTGGTACTGAACGCTGCCGAAGTAGCGAATATCGGCGTCAAACAAATTGCTAGAGTCGTCAAGGTCGCGGACATTGAGTTCCCCTGCTCCGACGCTTACTGTGATCTGTGCCGACTCGGTGCCATCGAGTGGTTGTACAAACTGTTCCCTTGTGACTTCCGTATTCGCCGCCAGCCCGATATTTGGACCGATGAGCATGAGGACGACGAGAAGGGCAATCGTCCCCAGAATGATGAGAGTCGATAGTCCCTGTGATTGCTTTCCGACAATCAGTTCCAGACCGATGCCGATCAGCAGCAGGGGCCACAGGCGGAACAACACCGACAGATTAGCGCCGGTGATGACGTTGGCTTCCCTCAGTAACCAGACCACACCGATCACGATGAGCAGGATTGCCCACAACGAGGGACCGCGGCGTTCACTGCGGTTGAGTGTACTCATGGGTTTTGCTCCCCCATATAAGATCGTAACTACGACCCTATACGGAGGATAACGACGAAAGTTGCTATCCCGCCGAGTTACTCATCCGAAGTAACCGTCACACAGCCGGGAGGACCTTCAGGTGGATAGACCCACGTTTGCTGTATTTCTTCGGTAGCTGCCATCGAGCGGAACTCATTATAGGTGGCGATGAGGGCTTCACAGTCGCCAAGGATTTGTGCTGCCTGCCCCTGTAAGTACCAGCACTCGAAACGCCGTTCAGACACCGGAACGTTTTGCATGACCTGAAGTGAGGAACATCGGTGAAGGTTCTGCTGCGCGGCAGCGAAATCTCCCTGCAAGAAGTGTTCGCGCCCCAACTGATACCAGCCATCCGCCCAACTGGGAGCGCGGCGCGTGACCTCACCGCAGTAATCGAGCGCCGCCTGATGTTCACGCAACATGCTGGAAAGCTCGCACAGGCGCAGCCTTGCCTTCACGTTGTCAGGGTCATGGACGAGTACCTGAAAATACGCCACCGTCGCGCCATCTGCGTCGCCCAGTTGCAGCGCGTAGAGCGCCCGCTCGAAGTAGAGGGAAACCAGTTTATCGTTGAAGGTCAACGCCCGCTCGACGGTACGCGCCGCTTCTTGATAATTGCCGAGATCGCCGTAGCCAATCGCCAGCGCTCGCAGCGCGTCGAGCGCGTCGGCAACCGAGGCGCTTTGTACTGCCTGCAAACTCTCGCGCAGGGCGATTTCATAGCTGCCTGCGCCACCATAGGCTAACGCGAGGGCGGTACGCGCGAGTGTATGGTTGGGGTTTTGTTCGAGCACGCGCCGCGCCGCCTCTGCCGCTGATGCGGGCTGCTGCGCCGCTTGCAACGCGAAGGCATGTACGGCAAGCAGTTCGAGGTTGCCGGGAGAATTTTCGAGGGCTTCCGTCGTCAGTTGAAGCGCAGACTCGCGATCTACGCCGCGATTATATTCACTGTAGCTGCGGTAAATGAGTGCCCGCGCCAGCAACCGTATTGCTGGAGGATGCGCCGGGTGAAGCGCAAGATACTGACGGGCGAAGGTGATGGCGAGATCGAGGTCACCGCGATCAAAGGCGTTTTGTGCGGCTGCCAGTAAATCGTCTGGTGGATTCGCGCTCTGCTGGCGGCGTTCCAGCCATGACCACGTGACCGCCACCGTGCCCACCACAATACCGAGTAGGAGCAACAATGATACACAACCCGAACGGCGACGCTGGCGGCGAAACGTGAGCCGGGACTGTGAACGATGGATGCGCATTGGATTTTGCCTGTGGTGTGCGCGGGCTACAATTAAGTGTAACCAAATTTTACAGCGAGAGCATGGGTAAAATATACTAGTTTCATAAAGGTTACGCCGGAGCAAGTTGATGGAAACGAAACAGTTTCTCTTGATCGTGACTGTGCCTGCGTCGCACCTGCACGACGTGCTGGATGCCATCGGCGAGGCGGGTGCAGGACAAATTGGCAACTATACCCACTGCGCGTTTTTCTCACCCGGAACCGGACGCTTCAAGCCAAACGAGGCAGCGAATCCGGCATTGGGAGAGAAGTCTCAAATCAACGAGGTGGAAGAATATCGAATTGAGACGTTTTGCAGTCGGGAAAAGATAAGCGACGTGATTGCGGCACTTCGCAAGGCGCATCCTTACGAAGAACCTGTGTATTATCTGCTGCCTCTGATGAACGATATGTTGAACGAGTAGAGGCGCACCGTCATGCGCCTCTACGAAATCAACCTAGAAAGGCATGGTGAACGTAGGGTCTTGCGGCACGTCGTTGTAGCGAATCTCGAAGTGCAGGTGCGGACCGGAAGACTGCCCCGTTGTCCCTACTCCTCCGATGATCGTACCCGCATCAACCCACTGACCACAGCCCACATAGATATTGCTGAGGTGTCCATAGAGTGTAGTGTATGGACCATGCGCCAGCACGATAGCGTAGCCATACCCGTAGGTATTCCAGCCATTAAAGATGACTGTGCCGCCGTTCGCCGCTCTCACAGGTGTACCTTCGGGTGCGGCGAGATCGACGCCTGTGTGCCATGAAGTAAAGCCGCGCGACCACGAATAGCCGCCGCCCATCGGGTTCGTCCAATTACCGCTGCCGCCGGGGTTATCAACCCAGCCGCAGCTACCGGGATCACCCGGCTCGAAGATGATCCGTCCGCCTGAACTGCCACCGCCGCCGCCACCTGAAGTGCTCTCATCA
>DATGQJ010000234.1:0-2844 GCA_035304265.1 Oceanobacillus sp. | reverse complement strand
TAGGCGCGATTTATGCGCTGCACGAGTACAATCTTTCCGTGCCGGAAGACGTTTCGGTGGTGGGCTTCGACGACATTCCCGAAGCAGCATATTTCAGACCGCCGCTGACGACCATCCGGCAGGATTTCAATCAGCTAGGAGACACGGGCGTGCGGTATCTGCTGGAACGGATCAAGAATCCTGACCTGCCGCTGCGCCAGTACGTCTTATATCCGAATCTGGTGGTGCGGCAGAGCACGGCAGAGCCGAAGGCATCACGTTAAGAGAGATCGGTTGAATTGCCCTCTCGTTTGATACAGATGAGATAGGGCAGTTCGATGGCGCTGACCGGACAAACTGCCTCGCACATCGCGCAGTAGGTACACAAATCAGGATGGATCAGCGCGGCTTTGTCTTTCTGCCAGCCGAGTGCTCCGGTTGGGCACACCCTGATGCAGTCTCCACATCCGGTGCATCGGGTTTGATCGATCTGCGGCATCCATTCTGATGTCATGTCGTCAGCACCTTCTTCAACCAACGGCTTCCTGAAGAATGCCGAAGGCGGTGAGCACCTGTGGTATCCACGCTTCCAGCCGTGCTTTGGTTCGTTCCGGTTGATGATCTTCATCGAGCGCAAGCCCCATGAAGCGATCTCCTTCCGTAAACAACGATTCTTCGAACTCGTACCCGGCAGTGGACGTATAGCCGACCAACTCACCACCTTGTGCCAAGACCGTTTCCGCGAGAATGCCCGCCGCATCCAGAAACGTGTCGGGATAACCGTACTGGTCACCCAGAGCGAAGATAGCCACTTTGCGTCCGGTCAGGTCAAGCGCTTCCAGTTCTGACCACTTGATGTCCCAATCTGCCTGTAGCTGTCCAATGTCCCATGTGGGAATGCCAAGGATCAGATAGTCGTATTGCAGCATTGTGCTCAGGGCGACGCTGCCAATATTATGAATGGCTACCGCATCAGCGCCAAGTTTCGCTGTGATCATATCGTAGATGTCGTAGGCAACGGTCTCGGTTTTTGAGGTGCTGCTGCCAAAGAATAGTCCGATTTGCGCCATGTCAGGCTCCCTTCTGTTGGCGACGTTGGTTGAAGGATTCCAGCGCAACTTTCAAATCCGCCTCTGAGAAGATGAAGCCTTTGCCTCTGGCGAACTGGGTTAGCGCCGGAATTGTCCATGCATCGGCAAGCCGCTGGTGGGTTTGCAGATTACGGTCTGTTGCCAGCAGTTCCAGAAACATTGCTGCGGTTTGCCACGCCATGTGCCCTCCTTAATGACAACTCGTTTATGAGAGTTAACTCAAGGATAAGGCAGGAGGAGATGCTTGTATTTAAGCCAGCTTAAGTTGGCAATCACCTGCAATGCAGGTATTTGCAGGTGAAAGTTGGAATCTGGTTGAGCGTATCAAACCGACTTCTAACCGGAGAATCGCGTATGCCTGCTAGTGCCCCTCACCCTGCTTGCGTCGCTTCGCTTCGGCAAGCCATCCCTCTCCCACGCAAACGGGGGCATAGCCCTCGTAGTCACCCCCTTCTCGCCAGCGAATCTGGGACGCCGCCTTGCGTGGGGTTGGGGATGAGTGGTGTCGAGTGCTAGTACATGGCAATCGAGCGCAGTTGGTCTTCATCGACGATGTAGATGCGGTGGCGGTCAAATTCGATGACGCCACGAGTTTCTAATTCGCGGAGGGCATTGCTGATGGTCTGGGGAGTGGTCGCCAGATGCGCCGCAATTGCAACACGGGTCACGCCGGGACCGCTCAATACAGGGTCTTCCGCCTGCTTGAGCAGGAAACGTGCCAGCCGCACGACGACGGAGTACAGCGCCAAATCCTCGATCTGGCGCACGAGACCGCGAACACGTGCCGCCAGAAAGCGAACAACGTTCAATGCCAGCCTGCTATCCTCCAGCATGGCGTGGGTGATGGCTTCGGCGGGAAGCACCCACACGATGACATCGCTCAGTGCGGCAGCGTTCGCAGGGTTCGCGCCGCCATCCAGCGCACCGACATCGTTGAAGGTATTGCCCGCGCCGAGCAGGTGCAGGACGTGTTCCGCGCCTTCGGGACTGAGCTTGTAGATTTTGACGCTGCCCTGCTCGATCACCCATAATCCGGCGGCGGGATCGCCCTCGACGAAGATCGTTTCGCCAGCCTTGAAGGTTCGCCGGACTGCCTGCCGCGCCAACGATTCGACGCTGGCAGCGCCCTCAAAATAGGGGAGAGAACACAAAAGCGTCGGCAGGGAAAATTCGCTCTGCGGCATCGATCATCCGTAAACGAAAAGACATTCGTTTGCCGATTGTACTGTCTGTAACGACTGGTTACGACGGATGCTGCGTCTCTTCTTCGACAATGCCGATCAGATCGTCGATTGAGGTAAAGCTCTTGCGCTCGATGATCCAGCGGGAACTGATGCGAATGGCATGGCGCTCGGCGACGGCACGCTGCTTCAAATCCTCGATGCTGGAAATGTCCCATACGCTGACAATGCCCATCATCCGGCGCAGCATTTCACACGCGCCATGTCCGGCGGTGTCCTGAAGCAGATGCAGGATGTACTGCTTGCGGAACTCGGCGAATGCTGCGTCGCCGTCGGGATACTGCCAGTAGGCGTTGGGGACAAGCTCACCCTGATTGTGTTCTACCCACAACGCTTCAAACTTCTGCGCAAACTGCGTCCAGATGTCGCGCATCAGACCGAGCAGATAGCGTTGATAGGCGGTGCGAGCGGCGGGATCGGGCGTGTGGGCAAAGTGCGAGACGTAGTTGAGGACAAGGTTGGAGAGCAATGCGCCCACGTCATAGCCCATCGGTCCGAAGAAGGAAAACTCCGGGTCGATGACGCGGGTATCG
>DATGQJ010000233.1:0-6435 GCA_035304265.1 Oceanobacillus sp. | reverse complement strand
ACCCGCCTGTGTAAAGCAATGGGGCGGATTCCGCTGATCCGCACGATGTTTGAAGCGGCTCGTGAAGCGAACCCGAAGACAACCCTGCTCTTGAACGATTTCGACGTTTCGGTGGCTTATGACATCCTGATCGAAGGCTGTCTAGAGGCGGGTATTCAGATCGACGTGATCGGCATACAGTCGCACATGCATCAGGGATACTGGGGCGCGGAACGCACTTTGAGCATCCTTGAACGCTTTGAACGCTTCAACCTGCCGATTCACTTCACCGAAACCACCATCGTCTCCGGCGATCTCATGCCGCCGGAAATCGTCGATTTGAACGATTATCAGGTGAGCGAATGGAACACCACGCCGGAAGGCGAGGAACGACAGGCTGAGGAAGTCGTCACCCATTACAAGACGCTGTTCTCGCGTCCATTGGTCGAGGCGCTCACGTGGTGGGACTTTTCCGACGGCGCGTGGTTGAATGCGCCTTCCGGTCTGCTGCGCAAAGATCAGTCGCCCAAGCCTGCTTATGATGAATTGTTGAAACTGGTGAAGGGTGAGTGGTGGCTGAAGCCAACGCGCATGACGACCAACGCCAACGGCGAACTTACCTTCACAGGCTTTCTCGGCGAATACGCAGTTTCTTTCGACAACAAGCAGGCAGCGTTCTCTCTGCAAAATGCAGGGGAAACGGCGGTGTCGGTGAGCCTGTAGGGCGTTGGCTATGCGGTTTAACAAATAGGATGGAGATCGCCTTCTCGAACCTCACCCCCTCTTCCACGCAGTGGCTGAGGGGGTTGGGGGGTGAGGTTTCCACCTTCTTGCAAACGCTGTCTTGATGTGTAAAAACCGCATAACGTGCGGGCTAACCTCGTCCTAATCCGGCAAGTCGAGATGGGTGTATTTGAGTCCGCTGCCCGTGATCAACAGGACAACGCGCTCGTCGGGCAGAATCTGTCCTTTATCGATCAGGTGATGCAAAGCCGCAACCGTTGCTGCCGCTTCCGGCGCGACGAACAAGCCTTCGTTGCGTCCGATTTCAAGCTGTGCCGCGCGGATTTCGTCGTCGCTGACCGCGATGGCAGTACCGCCGCTTTCTCGAACGGCGCGGAGAATCAGGAAATCGCCGACGGCAGCGGGGACGCGCAACCCATCGGCAATCGTCGCCGCATTTTCCCACATCTCGGCGAATTCAGCGCCTTGCTCAAACGCGCGGACAATCGGGGCGCACCCTGCGCTCTGCACGCTGATCATGCGTGGACGTTGAGCGCCAATCCATCCCAACGCTTCCATTTCCTCGAACGCTTTCCAGATGCCGACGATTCCGGTTCCGCCGCCCGTCGGATAAATGATGGCGTCGGGGACTTGCCAGTTCATCTGCTCCGCCAGTTCGTAACCCATCGTCTTTTTGCCCTCGACCCGGTAAGGCTCTTTGAGGGTTGACAGGTCGAACCAGCGTCCTTCTTCCGCGCCCTGCCGCACCAGTTTGGCGCAATCGGTGATCAGTCCATCCACCAGCGTGATTTCCGTGCCCAATGCCCGGATTTCCACGAGGAAGGCGGAAGGCACGTCACGCGGGAGATAAACGTATGCCGGAAGCCCGGCACGCGCGGCGTAAGCGGCGGTGGCGCTGCCCGCGTTGCCCGCGCTTGGGATGGCGACGGCTTTCACCCCAAGTTCGGCGGCTCTGGATACCGCCATCGCCAGCCCTCGCGCTTTGAATGAGCCTGTCGGGTTCAATCCCTCGTCTTTGGCGTAGAGATTGGATAAGCCGAGCGCCGCGCCTAACCGGTTCAGATGGAGCAGCGGCGTAAATCCTTCGCCAAGTGTGAGGCGGAAGGCATCATCCTGTACCGGAAGCATTTCGGCATAGCGCCACATATTCGGTGAGCGTCCGGCGATGACCTCACGGGTGAAGTGGGTTCGCGCTGCTTCCAGATCGTAGCGGGGAAGCAGCGGCTTTCCGCACTTGGGACAGAGATTGTGCAGTTGGCGGTGGTCGTAGGTTTCGCCACACCAACTGCATTCCAGATGGGTGAGATAACTTGGCATCAGACAAACCGCTATTGATACAACGGCGTTGGCAGCGGGTTGCGTTCCATGAAGCCGCGTTGATGCCAGTAGGGATAGATGGTTTCGCGCTGGCTGGCGATGTCCAACTTCTTCACTTGCTCCGGCGTCAAATTCCAGCCAACCGCGCCGAGGTTCTGGCGTAGCTGTTGCTCGTTACGTGCGCCGATGATGACGCTGCAAACGGTGGGACGCTGCAACAGCCAGTTGATCGCGATTTGCGAAACCGTTTTGCCCGTCTCGGCGGCGATTTCGTCCATCACGTCGATCAGGTTGTAGAACCATTCTTCCGGCAGGGCAGGTCCTTCGCCGCCACCCTGTGCCTGACGGCTGTCCGGCGGGATCGGCTGGTTGCGGCGGAAGCGTCCGCCAAGTCGCCCGCCTGCCAGCGGACTCCATACAAGCGTGCCGATCTTTTGGTCGAGCGCGAGCGGCATCAATTCCCATTCGTATTCCCGACTAACCAACGAATAATGCGCCTGATGCGCGACGTAGCGCGTCCAGCCGTAGCGGTCAGAGATGGCGAGCGATTTCATCAAATGCCAGCCGGAGAAGTTGGAGCAGGCGATATAGCGTACCTTGCCGCTGCGCACCAGATCGTCGAGTGTACGCAGCGCCTCTTCAACCGGAGTCTGCGCGTCGAAGCCGTGCAGGGTGTAGATGTCGATGTAATCGGTCTTGAGCCGCCGCAGGCTGTTCTCGCAGGATTTGATCAGGTGGTGGCGTGATGATCCGACATCGTTTGGATCGTCGCTCATGCGGAAGGTGGCTTTGGTCGAAATCAGCACCTTATCGCGTCGTCCGGCAAGCACTTCTCCTAGAATTTCCTCTGATAGCCCTCTGGAATACACGTCGGCGGTATCGAACAGGTTGACCCCCGCCTCCAGACAAATATCCACCAGACGAGTCGCTTCGGCAACATCACTGCTGCCCCACGCGCGAAAGAATTCGGTTCCGCCGCCGAATGTGGCGGTGCCAAAACTGAGTACCGGAACTTTGAGACCAGAGCCGCCAAGCAATCTGAATTCCATGTTGGATCGTCCTTCCATGATAAATAATGTGTGATTCGAGGCTTGCAAAGACGGGGGAGAATTCGAATTCTCAACGCCATTATACCGAGGTCAATCTCGCTTCGACAAACTCACTGCAAGAACGCAGCCGTCGAAGTATAATAATCATTGTGATTTGTGTCTTTCAGGATAGTCGCCATGCAAATTGTCCTACAACACGTGAGCGTACCACGTCCACCCGGCAAGGAAAGCGCCGATCTCGCCCGCCAGTTTTACAGCGGATTGATCGGACTGGAAGAGAAACCCGTTCCATCTACGATTGAACATCTCGATCTCGTGTGGTTCAAAATCGGGGAAGACACCGAACTCCACGTATTTTCTGAAACCGAAAGCCAGACCGCATCGGGGCGGCATTTTTGTCTGAACGTGGGCGATGTCGAAGCGATGCGTCAGAAGCTGGTGGATGCGGGTTATGAGCCGTGGTCGCCGGATGAAATTCATGGAAGACCACGCTTCTTCTGCCGCGATCCGTTCGGCAACATCGTGGAATTCACCCAGATTGTGGACGACTATCTCAAGTATCAGAATGCAAGCTGAACAACGCGATTGAGGCGCAAAGTCTGCGCCTCAACACGATTCATGCTGCGTTCTTCCCCGTAGGCGCACGCCGCTGTTGCGCCTCGTCTGCCTCTTGTAAGCAAATTCCCATATTCCTCTAATATGGGCTGGGTATGCTGCAAAAACGATGAGTTGGTAAGTCCTTAGAAAGCGAAACAAATATGGATCAGAATCGTCAAGAACCAATATCAATTGTGGCTTTTGACATTACGGGGAAAATTACCGCACTTAGAATCTGGATGAAAGCCTTTATCCCCTCCGATCTTGAGGGTGTAGAGCCAGTACCCGTCGGCGAACACGCAGGCAAACTGATGCTGAAAAGCCCTGAGCCGTTCAAAACCTGTTTTCTGATCGATCAGCGGAACTTTAGCTCAGATATTAATGCGAGTGCGCGTGTCCATTCCCAGATCGATATTGATACGCAGAGGGGGGCACTGATTGAGCAGCATCATTACTGCTGTGAAAGCATTGAGATTGACTGTGCCGACGGTACCGAGAAGTGCCGGGAGGCGGGCGATAATTCGCAAATGCAATTCTCAGATTTTGAGGTGTCCGATGGGGGTAAAAAGATCACGGTAACTCTGCAAGGGTCAGCTAAAAATCCCTGTTTTTCAGTCGCTGGCATCAAGCTCTCCCCAAATCTGGATTATGAAGGCATCCTGACCATTACGCTCGACGAAACACGGCAACGGGCAACCGTCGGTTTTGAAGGCAATATCGAAACCTATCCCGCTTTCGAGATGTATGTGTCTGCGAACGGAGGCGCTCCCCATACCCTGTTCCAGCATCCAGCGCTGCCGGGAACTTCCCCTATAGACTTAGCGGGCGGACCACAGCGCGAGATCAAGCATGAGGTGACGGTTACGCTTTAAGTGCTGGTGCTGTGATCTTCAAATCCCTCAGAGCAGACTGCGCCGCATAATACCCGCACATGCCATGTACACCGCCACCGGGCGGGGTAGACGACGAGCAGATGTAGATTCCATCGGCAGGCGTGGAGTATGGTACGATGCGTGCCACAGGTCGCGTAAAAAGCTGTCCCAAATCTTGCACGCCGCCGTTGATGTCACCACCGATGTAGTTGGGGTTGTACGCCTCCATCGCCGCAGATCCCATCGTGTGTCGCTCCAAAATCAGGTCACGGAACCCCGGCGCAAATCGTTCGATCTGGTTCTCAATTCGCTCGGTGGCATCTCCGGTGAAGCCATGCGGGACGTGACAGTATGCCCAGCCCGTGTGTTTCCCTTCGGGCGCACGAGTTGGATCAAAAACGCTCTGCTGGGCGACGAGTGTGAAGGGGCGCTCAGAAAGTTTTCCCTCATTGGTGAGCCGCTCAGAAAGCGCGATTTCATCGTAGGTTCCGCCAAGATGTACCGTACCAGCACTGCGACATTCCGATGCTTTCCACGGGATCGGTCCGTCAAGCGCCCAATCGACCTTGAACACCCCCGGACCATAACGGTACTTTTCGAGCTTTTGGCGGTATCCATCAGGAAATTTGTGCCCCGCGATTTGTAAAAGCTGGCGCGGCGTTACGTCGAATAGGTAGACCCGCGCCGAAGGCAGTTCTTCTATACGCTTGATCGGCGTGTCTGTGATGATGCGTCCACCGAGCGATTCAAGATGCCGAGCCATCGCGTTGACAATTTGCTGTGAGCCGCCGCGTGGAATTTGCCAGCCTACAGCGTGCGCCAGCGTGCCGAGCACCAGTCCGAATGAGGCTGAAAGCAACTGATCCATGCGCAGGAAGGAATGCGCCGCCATACCCGTGAAAATCCCCCGCGCTTTCGGACTTTTGAACAGACTCATTACTAGGGACTTCGAGGAACGCAGCGCGTAAAAGCCGAAACGCGCCATGAGAAATGGGTGTTTCGGCGGGAAAGGAAAAGGTCGCAGAACGTCGATGGCTAAGTCATCCCACCTTCGCGCAAAGGGTTCCATCAGCCTGCGGTATGCATCGCCATCGCCGTCTAACGAGTCCCCCGTCACATCGAATGAATGGGCGATAACGGCTGCCGAGCCATCGTCAAAGGGATGTGCCAGCGCATAGTCCGGGTCATGCCAGACAACACCGTACTCTTCCAAAGGTAGGGTGCGAAAGAAAGGTGATGCCTTTGCCAGCGGGTGTATGGCGGAGCAGATGTCATGAAGGTAGCCGGGCAGCGTTAGCTCTGCGGTGCGTGCGCCGCCGCCAATCGTCTCTTTTGCTTCGTATACCTCGACCTTCAGGTTTGCTTGTGCCAGCGTAATCGCCGCTGCAAGACCGTTCGGACCTGCCCCGACCACAATCGCATCCACTTCAGGCATGGCGGTCTCCCTCTATATTTGGCATTTTGAGCCTGCTGCTTGTGAGTATAGATTGGAAACCACACATTAAAGGCATATCTGTTGCGGGTGAGAAACGTATGACATTTATGTGGTACGCTGACCTCATGAGGTTAGGTCGAGGAATTGTTTGATATGTATATTGAGTTCGATGGCGAAATTATTTACTGGCGTGGACCCGCTCCCTGGTTTTTCGTGACCGTTCCGGAGGAACAGAGTCATGATCTGAAAGCGATCTCCAACTTTGTAACCTATGGTTGGGGCGTGATCCCGGTACAGGTTCGAATCGGCAACACTGAATGGCAAACCTCCCTCTTTCCCAAAGATGGGCGCTATCTTGTTCCTATCAAAGCGAGTGTCCGAAAAGCCGAAAAACTTGAAGAAGGTGACACCGTGACGGTACACCTTGAAGTTCACGAGTGAG
>DATGQJ010000232.1:0-3567 GCA_035304265.1 Oceanobacillus sp. | reverse complement strand
GGGGCTATGCTTCCCTCTTTGTGCATCCATTTCTCTTGTTGATGTCCAGCTATCGGTTGCCATCAGCGCTGGTGATCGGATGGTTGGGCATTCTGCGCGTTGTGGTCAATTGGCGCTTCAACCAGCCATTGATCAATGTCCTGACTACGCCCATCGCTGCATGGAGCGTGATGGCGTTCGGACTCAACGCATGGTTCCGCCGAATGCGCGGCGGGCACATCGTCTGGAAGGATCGTGCTTACACGCTTAAGAACGGCTCCGTGCCTTCACCCACACCGCGGGACGTGGCTCAAGGGTTGCGCCCATATGCAGATGCACACGATGACCCGTGAATTCCAAAACGTACCGTTGGAGAATCCTTGCCAAGACGACCTTTGCCTCCACCTGAGCGAAAGCCATGCCGATGCAATTACGTGCCCCGCCCCCAAATGGAAGAAATGTGTACGGCGGACGCGCCTGTTCCGGCGCAAAGCGTTCGGGCATAAATTCAGCAGGATTACGCCAGTAACGCGGGTCTCGGTGGGTGAGATAGATGGAATAAAGCACGCGCCGTCCGGCAGGTATCGGATAGCCCTGAAACTCAAGGTCACGGGCTGCAATCCGTGAACCCAGATGAATCGGCGGATAGAGGCGCAGGGTTTCGTTGATGACCTGTTCGAGATAGTGCAATTGGCTGACAAGGGCATAATCCGGCGGGTTGTCGCCAAGCGTCCTGTCAATCTCAGCCCGTGCCTTGTCTTGAATGTCTGGACGGCTGGATAGCACATATAGTGCCCAACTGAGCAGCGCGGCGCTCGTATCGTGTCCTGCGATCAATATGGTCAGGAGTTGGTCACGGATTAATGCGTCTGGCATCCCCGACGCGATTAACAGCCCTAGCAAATCGTCGCCGGGGGTATGGCGACGCAGGCGAATAATCTGGTAGAGGTAGTCATCCAGCGCCTTAAGCGCATGTTGGTAGCCGAGTCGAGGTATCCCCGACCAGATAATCCACGGACCCGGCGAAATGTAGCGGAGCGTTCGCAGAATCGCCCCCCACAGACGCTTCAGTTCCGGCTCAAAATCGACGTTGAACAGCGTTTTTGTCAGGATGAGCAACGCGATCTTGCGCATCTCCACCAACATATCCAGCGGCGCGTCCCCCCAACCCTTCATGACCGTGTCAGTACACTGCCGCATCCAGTCGGTATATGAGGACAACATACGCTTGTGCAACGCCGGGTTCATTGCACGGCGAATATGGTCGTGGGACTCGCCGTCTTCGACCAAAACGCCGTGTCGCAAAAGCTGCGTGATCGGGTCTTGCTCCGCCCGCCAGCGCAGGTCGTCGCGCCCCTCGACCAGAACGAAGTGATTGGCTTCTGGACCAACCAGCACCACCGGATTGAAGCCCGGCACCGGAAGTCCGAACACGTCGCCGAGTTCCGCGTGAAACACCTCTAAAGCCGCCAGAACGCTTCGATGCCGTATCATCGAGCGCAGGGCGTGCCTTGAGGCACGGTTGTTGGGAAGAGGAATTTCGACCATAGTGCGCTCAATAGTAACGGATATGCGTCTAAGCGCGAGTATCTACGCGAATGTTTAATATCATCTGAGTTAACGCTGAATAGCGCCTTTCGAAGCGTGCCAACCTAACACAACAACTCGACCAGCGCCGATGGACACGGCGCTGGTCACAAATGGGAGAGCGAAATTCCTCCTGAGGTTAGTCACCCATGAGAAGGGTACCGGTTGTCATTGGTTCATAGCTGCGCAGCTTTCACTGACTTGTGCGAACCGGATTTCCCGCCTGTAGGACGCTTGTCAGACAAGCCGCCGCCACGATGCGTTGCTCCAATCACCAGACCTGCGCTGATGAGAATAATGTCTTTGAACACGTATTGTCCTTCGAGTGTCCAGACGATAGGGAAAGTCTCCCACAGACGTTCAGGCGCAAGAATCAGAGGTGACATTGCTCCTGCCATTTGCAGCAACAGCAGCACCAACACCAAACGCTTGGCTTTCCCGATCAGAAACCCGATACCGATAGCCACTTCCCAGACCGCAAGCACCATGATGAGCGGGTTGATCAGCGATTCGGGCAGAAAATCGAGTGTGTCCCGAATGAGTGGCTCGGCGGGGCTGACACCGGTTTGAAGCTTGAGCGCCCCAAACCACACGAAAACCAGCCCCATCGAGATCGCCAGCAGACGCAGCCCGTACCGCGCCGTCAAGCGCACTGTGGTTTGATCGAGTTGAGCAAGAAGATAGCTCAACTGACTTTGGATAGACTGTCGTTTCTGAAGTTCTGAAGTTGATTTGGCATTCATGGTTATCCTCCACTTAGTTGGCTTGTGCAACTTCGGCACGACCACTGCGAGCTATCGTGGCGGTAACGCCCATGAGCGCCAGCGCGTTCACCGAATGAAGTGCGGCAATCCACGAGATGGTGCCTCGTAGTGATGGAAGCGCCGCCTGAACGATGATCAGGAAAACCAACAGTATCGAAAGTCCAATCCGTTGCCGTCCAATGCGACCTGCCAATCCCAACACCAGAAGAAGGATAGCCCCCACGATGAGCGCGGTACCCAGCATTCGGTGAGGTGCAAACGAGGTTGCACCGAACATCGGTGCTCCAGCCAGATAAAGCTGTAGGAGTAATCCAATCAGGAGTATCCGCGCCAATATAGGATGTATCCGCCAGATGATCGACTGCATCATTTATGCCCTTCGCTCTAAAACTAAGCATCCGAGCAAATCGTAATGGACAGTCACGATGTTGTCGTCGTCTCAGAAGAGGCTTTTGGGATACATCCGGGGGCGTATTGACGGGGAAATGAATTACTGTGTACGGAGTAGCCGCTTTACGCTAGCCGGGTCGGACGAGACCGGACTCGTAGGCAAAGACGACAAGTTGTGCCCGATCACGAGCGCCGAGTTTCACCATGGCACGGCTCACGTGCGTTTTGGCGGTAGCAGGACTGACGACCAGCCTTTCCGCGATTTCATCGTTGGACAGCCCCGCTGCTACCAGAGCCATCACTTCGCGCTCACGTTCAGTCAACGCTTCCAATCCTGGTACGGACACGGTTCGTCTCTTTAACGCCGCGAACTCAGAGATCAGCCGACGGGTAATCCCCGGAGACAACAGCCCATCGCCGCGTGCAACCGCCTGAATACCCCGTATCAGATCAACAGGTTCGGTATCCTTCACCAGAAACCCGCTTGCACCAATCTTGAGCGCCTCGAAAATGTACTCGTCCAGATCGAAGGTCGTGAGGATGATGATCTTGACGTTAGCAAGCTGCTCATCGGCGACGATTCGCCGCGTGGCTTCCAGACCGTCGCAACGCGGCATTCGGATGTCCATGAGCACCACATCAGGGACGAGGTTCTTGACAAGGTTCACCGCCTCTTCCCCATCTGTCGCCTCGCTCACAACTTCCATATCGTCCTGAGCATCGAGCAGCGCCCGAAATCCGGCGCGAACCAATGCCTGATCGTCGGCGAGCAAAATGCGAATCATTTCCCTGCACCTTCAGTGATTAACGGACGACCATTCAACGGCAGTCGCGCGAATACCCGAAA
>DATGQJ010000231.1:0-6981 GCA_035304265.1 Oceanobacillus sp. | reverse complement strand
CGAATGCTCTCCGGCTGTACAATCGCGACTCCATAAGCAGACGCCTGTCCATTCACAATCCAACCGGACATCTTATCCACTGACTTGAGCAGGGTTTCCCGTTCTCGCTGCCACGGATTCGGAATCGAGTGCAGATGGTCGTAATGTGCCAGCGCCTCCACCGCAGGAACAGCTTCGACCTGTTGGCTGCTCTCGGCGATAGGCGCGGGCGCACGCTCCAAAATCAGCAGGCGGCGCAGCGTTTGAAAGCCGATCTTCTGGTAAAGATGATAGGCGGCATCATTGCCGACGATCACCTCTAACTGGACGCTCGTCAGTCCTGATGCTCGCGCCGCTTCGATGACTGCGGACATCAACTGCCGCCCGACGCCTTGATTACGGTAGGCAGGGATCACGCCGATCCCGCCCACCCATCCGCGTGAATCACGCTTGCCGAGCAGCGCCACGCCGATAAGCTCTGTGCCTGCTCTGGCGACGCGGGAAGCGGCAAGGTCGATGTCATTGCCGCTGAGATGTGCCTGAAACTGCTCGGCACTCATGTTGACCGGAACCAGATACCCCTCGTAACCCGCGTTGAATATCGACACGAGTTCATCAAGCGGCAGTTGTGAAGCCGGAATGAGTTCCATGCTATTGATTATCTCCACGCGGATCGCGTACTCCTATCGCCCGATCAACGGGCAGCACGAACAACACACCATGCCCCGGTGTCGTCAGATCACCGAGCACTTCATTGGCAGCGTTAATCAGATCATCGACCTGCGTATCATCCACCAACGATAGAATCAGTTCGCCGCGTTCTTCCGCCGAGTCGAGAATGTGTGCCATTGCTGTTGCCATCGAAACGATCATACGTGGCAGTTCGATGTCGCCGCGTTCCGCTTGCTGCTGCAAGGTATAAAGCCCGTAGGTACGCAGGATGGTCACACCGGGTGCGCCTACCTTTTGCCATGCCTGTGCCACTTCCAATCCATCTTCGACCTTCGCCGTAATCAGCACGACCAGCTTCATGACACATTCACTCCTTGAGCTTTACGGGGAAATACACGGCGTACCAGTATCGGGGTGAGTAGAGTCGAAAGCAAAATCACCAGAAACAGCGACGAGAACAGGGGCTGGTGTGGTTGAAATACACCGGTGGTGACACCTAAAGCTGCGATAATCAACCCGACCTCACCGCGTGAAATCATACAGACGCCCAACCGGAACGATTCCTGATTGGTGAATCCCCCCAGCTTGCCCCCAAGCCCACATCCTCCGACTTTTGATATGACGGCAATGACCAGCAGCAGCAGCGCCAGTGGCAGCGCCGTAAGCGGGAATGTGCTTAGATCAATCTTCAAGCCAACGTCAACGAAGAAAATCGGCACCAGAAAGCCGTAGGCAATGAAACTCGCCGCTTCTTCAATGTCGTGTTTGATTCGTTCGCGGGTGCGGCTCAAGCCGACGCCAGCCAGAAACGCGCCTGTGATGGCGGCAATTCCACCCAACTCTTCTGCAGACCATGCGAAGATAAAGATGATCACCAGCGCGAAGGCGATCACGCCGAAGGATTGGGAAAGCACCGGTTGACTGGCAATCCAGTTCATCACTCTGGGAAGGACGAACCACGCGACCAACCCTGCGGCGACCAGATAAACCGCCATCCGTGCGACAATACCGACCAGCGCACCCGCCTCGACTTCACCCTGCGGCGCGGTAATCGCCACCGTGAGTGATACCAGCAAAATCGCCAGCACGTCATCGATCAGTGCCGTCGCAAGCAGGGCGTTGCCCTCTTTGGTTTGCAAAACCCCAAGTTCGAGAAGCACCTGCGCGGAGATGCTGACCGAAGTCGCCGCCAGCACAACCCCGGCAAATAAAGCGGCTTGCCACGTGTGGTTGAAAATCATGACGGCGGGGATGGTCAATATGACGGGCAACAGCGCCCCCAGAACTCCGGCGAATACCCCAACCCGCCCGACCTGCACAAGTTCGTTGATGTTCACCTCTAAGCCGACGATGAACATCAGCATCAAGACGCCGAGTTCAGCCAGTTCGTCTTCTGTCCGCTGCAAATCAACGCCATGAAGAATTTGCCAGTGCAGCAAATTGAGCAGGGTAGGACCGAGGACGACGCCGACGACAAGTTCGCCCAACACGCGCGGTTGTCCTAGCAGGCGGCTCAGTGCGCCCGCCAGCCGCGAGGCGGCGATGATAACGCCAAGCGCCAGAAACAGAGCGATAGCGGGATTGTGCTCCATGGCTCTCCTTTCGATCATGTTCTTAGATTGTAGCAGACCACCATTGCGCGAAAACAATGGGGGTCAACTACAGTCTAACCGTTAGATCGTCTCGAAGCTCAATCCCCATAGCTGCATCGCCTCGCCAATCAGCGGCTGCGCGACTGCCAGTATGATCGTGCCGTCTGTGCCAGCCTTTGATTGGGCGATGGTGATAGCCGATGACAGGTTTTCGGCGTAGATCACGTCGGCGTTGAACTGCTGCGCCGTCGTCGTCGCCACCGCCGGATCGGGAAAGCGTATATTAGGGTTGATGTCGGTTGCCGTCAAGACAAGTCCGTCGCTTGCCTCGCCAAAAATGCGGTACACGCCCGCGTAATCCCGGTCAACAGGCGTGCCAAGCACCGTGATCAATGGATGTGTCAGCCGTCCTTCGAGGCTTTCCAGCACCGAACGGGCGGCGTTGACGTTGGTCGCGCCGTCAGCGTAAACAGTAGGGGAATCTTGCAGCTTGTGCAGCCGTCCCGCCCATTTCACATCAGCGAGTCCGGCGCGTATTGCTTCCACGTATTCCGGCGAACCGTGCGGGATACCGGGCAAGCGGTTGTGCATGTTTCCTGCGCCCTGTACCGCGAGGGTGGCATTCTCGACTTCGTAGCGCCCTAACATCGAGAGCGTGACTTCGCCGTAGCGTCCCAGCCGCATACGGATACCGTTCTCTGTCGTGCCAATGTATTCGCCCATATCCATCGGCGCGATCCATGCGAATTCCGCGCCCTGTGCGTCCGCTTCGGCTTGCAGCACTGCCAGCACTTCCGCCGCCTGCGGCACGCTGTAGGCATAGCTCGACGGCTTGATGATGCCCGCTTTGTGCCATGCAATTCGTTCCAACGTCGGTCCAAGCTGGCGGACGTGTTCGAGCAGAATCGGCGTGAACAGGGAAAGACGGTTCGGCACAAGCGCAATGTCATCGAAGCGCCCGCCGCGCCCAACTTCGAGGATCGCGGCATCCACGCCACGCTCGTTGAACCACTGCAAGGCGATGGCGAGGAATATCCCCTGCGGGCTGAAATACTGGCGTTCGCTCAAGCTTGCTTCGATCTGGTCGATGTCAGGCGCAAGGTCGGAGAGGATGCGCAGGAAATCGGCTTCCGGTATTGCCTGCCCGTTCACCCTGAAGCGCTCACGAAACGAGACTAGATGCGGGCTTGTCACCATGCCAACCGTATGACCGAGATGCTGCATCAATTTCGCCATGATAGCGACTGTCGAGCCTTTGCCCTTGCTCCCGGTGACGACGGCATACTCGCGCGTTGGAGCAAGCAAATCACGCGCTTTCAGCAGGCGCACGGTTGGCGTGGTATCGCGGCTTAACTCGTCGGGACCGCGAACGTCGAAGTTCATCCGCTTCAGCGAACGAAAAATATAATTTACCGCTTCACCTTCATCTTGGAACCGCATCGGTGACTTCCCGTCGTTCAATCGTAGAGGAAGCGTAGCCGTCAAACTTCGATGGACGGGTACAATGGTCAAAAGGAATTCGATGGAAGGGCGCTGCCCCTACGCGCGTAGCAAGAGAACATCATGAAACGCACACTGTCCTTGATTTTGCTCATTCTCACGCTTTATGCCAGTCCCAATCTCGTCCATGCCGATGCCTGCCTGAATGCGCCCGTCCCGCGCCTGCACGTGGGGATGCAGGCAGTCGTCGCAGAAAATATCGGTCCGTTGAATCTTCGGGCGCTGCCAGCGGTTTCGACGGGCGTGGAAGTGCAGTTGTACAGCGGCAACCGGCTGACCGTGCTTTCGGGACCAAGCTGCAATGGACATTTCAACTGGTGGCGAGTCGAGACTGCCAACGGGCGGCGCGGTTGGGTTGCCGAAGGCACGTGGGAGCGGTACTGGGTCGTCCCACTTCGTGATTTTGATCGCCAGATTGATCCGATGGATTGGGCGTGCCTGCCGCGCTTCGATACCCGAAAGTGCATTGAGTGGTGAGGATGAGCGCTTGAACGTGGGGAAACTAGCACGCGGCGATACAGCATTGAGCGAAGGCAGAACGGGCGCGATGAAATCGGGTCTGCGCGATATATTTCTGCTATCTGTTGTATTCCTCGCCGCCTGCAACTTTCGCTTCACGCCCACTGCCACGCCACAACCGACGCCCACCCCGCCGCCACCGCTGCGCCTGACCATTGCCCATCTGGAACGCGGCAATCTGTACCTGTGGCGCGAAGGCGATGTTACCCCACAACTGATCACCACCAACGCGCTATCCCCCATCGCGCTTGCGCCGGATGGGCAGCACGTTGCCTTCACGCGCGGTCAGGATGGATTGCAGCAAACCCTCTGGGTGGTGAGCGCGGACGGCGCGTTTCAGCAAGAGTTGGTCGAAATTGGCGACATTCCGGCGCAGCGCAGTGCCAGCCCCATCATCAACACCGTTGATTGGCTGAACGAACGCGCCGTTTATTTCAATACCGCGCAGGTCTATTCGTGGGGGCGGGTGAATGACAACAACCTCTACCGCGCCGACATCGGCACCGAGAGACAGGCGGCAAGTGAAGCGCCACACTTGATTTTGCCGCCGAACGCCGGGGGAGAATTCGCCTTCAGCCCGGATCGCCAGCACATCGCCGTCGTCTATCCGGGGCAATACGATACCGAAAGCGGGCGGGTGCTGATCCTCGATCTGCTTGGCGTGGAAGTGCGTACCGCATTGGAGTTTCCCGCCGTCAGCACCGCTTCTGAAGTGCCGTTTTACCCGCCGCTGCACTGGACACCGGATAGCAGCATGGTTCGCGTCCCCATTCCTGACCGTGACCTGCTTTACGACGAAGCGGTTGCGCCGCCCGTGCAGGTGTGGCATTTGCCGGTAGAAGGTGAATCGCAGATTATGGGTTTCCTGCCTGCCAGCTTCGGTGGTTTGCCCCGTTGGTCGGATCGCGCGGGTATCCTGCTGTATGGTCAGCGCAGCAATTTTGCGCAGGGGATGTACAATCTATATATCGCGGATGCTGACGGCGCGAACGCGCAGCCCTACGCCGATGGCAGTCTTGAAGTCCTCAGCGCCCGCTGGATTCCCGGTCAGGATCAGTTTGTGTTTGCGCGGGGGACTGCGCTTATGCTCGGTGGACGCGGGGTACAGCCACAACCCTTGATCGATAGCATCGACCAGTGGACGCTTGCTGGCGATCACGTCATTTATACCCTCACGACTTCAGACATCACGCAATTGCGCTATGCGCGGCTGAACAATTCGCGCCAATCAACGCTCATCGCCACTGTCACCGAACCCATAGTGTTCGATGCAGTACCATGATCGTTTTTGCCGTCAGGGCAATCGCGGGACTGGTTTCGCTTTTCGCGCTTGTCATCGGCTTAATCCGCGCACAGCCCTACGATACGGATGAAATTCGCGCGTTTTTCATGCCGCCGCCGGGCTGCGAACCGCCCTGCTGGATGGGCATTCGCCCCGGTGTCACCACCCTTGAGGAAGCAAAAGCCGTTATTGAGCATTATGGTGTCTTGCGGGGTCCACCGACTATCCAGCGTTGGGAATGGAACGAGGCGACACCGCTGTTCGTTCGCAGCAAAGTAGGGCGACTGGTGGTGTGGAACGAAATCGTCTATCAGATCGAACTGCCGGACGTGATCGGTTTGTCCGACGTGCTGATCACCTTTGGCAGACCTGCGTGGGGGCGAATGCGCTACGACCAGATGGAAACCGTGCATTCGGTGTACTACGAGCTTTATTATCCCGAACTCGGCAATCGCCCATTGGTGATAGACGCCGACTGTCGCACGCCGATCACGCAAATCACGGTGTCCTACCGGGTTCAGGAAGGCGACCCACCCGTACACGGCGACACCTACGACTTACCCCGCTGGCTGCACCGGTATTGTCACTAGGGGACAAGAGAGAACAACGCTGATGCTATAATGAAAGCGACAGAGATACGGGTATACCAAGATGAGTGTACAGGAAATTCCAACACAGGTAGATTTACGAAAATACATTGAGGTGCGGCTGTTTGGTGAACGTCCCCACATTCGTGGGCGGCGGATACCCGTCGCAAATATCGTCCGAGCCATGCAAATGAACAACCTATCGGTTGCAGAAACAGCCTACAATTTCAGCATCAGTGAAGCTGAGGTGTTGGCGGCACTGCTCTATTACGAGGAATACAAGGAAGAGATCGAACGTCAAGAAGAAGAGGAGGCGCGGCTTTTTGAAGAAATGAAGCGGCGGTATGGCAGCGATTAGTTTCTATTTTGACGAAATGGTGTCGCGGATACCCGCAGAAGAACTTTCTAAGCGTGGAATCAGCGTCGTAATGGCAGTTGATGTTGGAATGGTTAACAAGGACGACTTATCTGAACATTTACATTATGCGACTGAACACGGACTGGTAGTTGTCACATTTGATAGAAAATTCGCAGGACTTGCTGCAAAAACAACTGAGCACCCCGGATTGGTGTGCTTATCGGGTTCACAAGATAATTTTGGCTACATGGTTCGCACACTGATAGCAGTTGCCGAGCAATATACTCTTGAAACCATTGCTGGCACGGTTGTCTGGCGCTAAGGAAAAAATGAATGCCTCTCACTCCACCTGAAGGTTTTCGCCATCACACCCCGATTTATGTGCGCTGGGCAGATATGGACGCGCTCGGTCACGTCAACAATGCCAGTTTCCTGACCTACCTTGAACAGGCACGGATCAACTACTTCAACGATCTCAAGCTGTGGGATGGC
>DATGQJ010000230.1:0-3507 GCA_035304265.1 Oceanobacillus sp. | reverse complement strand
TATACCTTGCGCTGGTTGACGAGTGAACCATCTGCTGTGCTAAAGACATTGAATGTGCCATCCACATCGAGCGAATAGAGCAGGCAGCCTCGTCCCACTGCCAGCAAAGGCGGCAGGACACCTGTCGGAAATGGATACTCTATTTGCCAGCGCACCTCACCCTGCGGATCGAGCGCCATCAGCGTCGTCTCTGGATCGTCGGCGTAAATGTAGCTGCTGCCGTCGGCGCTGGCGACCATACGCGCAAATGAACCGGGTTCCGGCGTAATGGTGGCGAGTTCGGTGCGTTCGCCGCCGTTGTTAATACGGTAGAGGGTTGCGCCATCCAGCGCCAGCCAACCGTCGTTTGGGATAGGCGCAAGGACGGGGTTACGCTCGAAAAAAGATTCTTCGATGAGGCGCCCTGACGTATCGAGCAATCGCCAACTGACCTCGCTGGTTGTACTGATGGCGACGGCGATCTCGCTGCCATTGGTCTCGAAGCTGGTGACGCGCGGCGGTAAGATGTCGGTTTCTGCTGCCACGACGGAAGTGAGCGGCGGAAGTTCCCAGATGCGTTCGCCGTTTGGCGTGTATGCTGCAACACCGCCGCCATCGGTCAGGAAAACGAGGGTTTCCCCGAATGCCATCAACGGCGCTTCGGGTCCGGTCACTGACCAGACGGAAAGATAGCGCCCATCCTGCAAGGTGAGCATCTGTCCGCTGCGAGTACGGGCGACGACCCGTCCGCCCGGAAGCCCGACTAGTCCGGTGATTACGCCATCGGCGGTCACCCGCCAGAGCGAGGTGTCGGGGACGACGTACCCTTCCAGCGCATTGCCGCTGGCAACGACGAATACGCCGGTATCGAGGATGATCGGCGGCAAAGTGGGTACGTCACTGAAGGTGATCGCGCCGATGTAGGCGGGAGTGAGGCGTAAACGCCATAACTCGGTGAAGTCGAGTGGGTGAAACCATCCTGCATGAGTCGGGTTGCCCGTGACGTAGCCGGGACCACCATCGCCAAGATTGAAGTTGCGAATTTCATAATGTAGATGAGGTCGCCCACGCGAAGGATGACCAATCACGCCGACGACAGCGCCGCGCTCGACGCACGAATTGACACGCGGGAAGAAAATGGTATCGGTCTGCTCCATGTGACCATAGAGGGTGAACGCGGTGCTGCCATCGGGGAAGATGTGTTCGACGATGACAACCCCCTTTTCGGTATCCCAACCTTCAGGATCGGCATAAGTCACGCGCCCCCGCGCCGCCGCGTAGACAGGCTCACTGTACCGGTCAAAGCCGATGTCGATGCCGACGTGATTGCCGCCGAAACGGGCGCGATAGAGCGCGAAATCGTCGTAGCCGCGCTCAAGCGTATCGCTGATGTCGATAGGGTAGTCGATGGCGTCCACCACGCCGCAGGGCGCGATGGGCTGGGCGTTGATTGTCGGAACGCCCAGCATAAGAAGCAGAACAATGCAGATTAACCGATAGAGAACAAGCATGAGAAGATCGAATCAACCAACAAGTCATCCTATTATGGCGTGTGAAGGATGAAAGGAACAAGCGTCAAGTCTGGCTTTCAACACGCCGTGCAGTGTACGTTGGATACATCGCCACCGCTAATGAGCGCGGCGAACCAATCGCGGAAGCGGATGCCGTCTACGTTTTCGCTGTAGAAGCGTTCCGAAGTGGTAATACAGTGTTCACCGCCGCCTGCCGTATACGCGCGGAAATTTGCCAATCCGGTGAGCGCGGCAATGCTGTTCTCCAAGCCGATGACCCAATCGGCAAGCGCACCGCCCATCATCGCAAAATAGCGCACCTGCACGTTGTCGTTGAAGGTGTTGTACTGCGACAGGCGGACACGCGGGTAGGAACGCGAGACGCCACGATAGAGCGCGTCAATGAAGGCTTCAGGCGCGGTACGGCGGACGCCGCGCGGCAAATGGGCGAAGGTTCCCCACACATCGAAGCCGCCCCAGCCGGGCACGACTCGTCCGACGCCAGCATCGCCAAACTGTACGGTTCTCGCCCCCGCATAACGGCGGGCAATGGTCGGGGTGTAGAAAATCGAGCCGTAGCTGCCCGCGCTGCACCCGCCGATCACCACCTCGCTTGGTGAGGGATAATTGGCAAACGCCCAGTTAAGCGCTGCGGTGGCATTGGCATAGCCGTTGTGGTGAATGGTCTGGTCGCCATAAGTGACGGTGCTGCTTCCGGTGTGCCAGTCGCCTGTGCAGTAAGGGATGAAGACGGTACTGTAATCTGCCAACGGGTTCTCTCCGTTGGACGGATTGAAAATGCCGGTGCTGTAAACGTTGACTTCTTCGCCGGAAACGGAGTCGTCGAATGCCGCCGCGTTGGGGTCACAGGTTTCGGCATTCCAACACGCGCCGCCGCCCTGAAAGTAGATCAGCAATTTTGATGGATCTGCCGCGCGTGTGAAGAAGGCATAAGGTGTCCCTCGTGCGCACAAGGTATCGCCGCCGGGCGCAATGAGCGACCATCCCCCCTGACCGGACGTGGGAACACCACTGGTGAACAGGATAAGGAGAAAGAGCAAATAACGTGGTCGCATACCAATTTCCTTGTCGCAGATGTGCAAGGGATTATACTGAAGAAAAGCCATCCATTCCCCTATGGTAAGGTCAACATGAGCAATTTATCCCTTGAGAGCATTCGTGCAGCAAGAGAGCGCATTACTGGTTACGTGCGTCATACGCCGTTGATGCCCCTGCCACACCTACAAGATGATATGCCCCGGCAATTGCGACTGAAGTTGGAAAATTTGCAGGTGGTTGGCTCGTTCAAGCCGCGCGGGGTATTCAATACCCTGCTGCAACTGAGCGACGACGCAAAACAGCGCGGCGTGATTGCGGCTTCCGGCGGGAATCATGGGGTGGCGCTGGCATATGCCGCTTCGCGCCTGCGCATTCCGGCGACGGTGTATCTGCCCGCCAGCGCCAGTCCTGACCGTGTTGCGCGGGTGAGCCGCTGGAACGCGCAGGTGATTCAACATGGGACGGCATGGGATGATGCGCATAAAAAGGCGCTCGAACACGCGGAAGCCGAAAAACTTCACTACGTGCATCCATTCGACGCGGAGAAAACGCTGGAAGGGCAGGGCACGCTCGGTCTGGAACTGCTGGATGACGTGCCGGAGATGGACGCTGTGTTGATCGCGATTGGCGGCGGCGGGTTAATCGCGGGGATGGCGACGGCGATCAAAGCGATCAAGCCGGACGTGAAAATCATCGGCGTTGAGCCTGTGGGAGCGCCGAGCATGAAGCACAGCCTTGAAGCCGGGCGGTTGGTGGAACTGCCGGAAGTGCGCACCATCGCCGACACGCTTGCGCCGCGCGGGGTGAGTGAGCGCACGCTGGAATTGACGCAGCGCTACGTGGATGACGTGGTACTGGTGGACGATGCTTCGATGATTGACGCGATGCGCTGGCTGTGGCTGAACTGCAACCAACTGGTCGAACCTGCCGGAGCAGCGGTGATCGCCGCATTACTGAC
>DATGQJ010000229.1:0-6034 GCA_035304265.1 Oceanobacillus sp. | reverse complement strand
GATTGCGTCCAAAGTCTATGTGCAAGCGAACGTGAGTGAGCTTTTGCAGGGGCAAATTCCGTCGGCGGGGGCGCTGGCAGTGCTCAATCAGGATCGGTTGATCAACAACGCGCTTCCGTGTGCGCTTGGCAGCGGGCAAGGGTTATCGGCACAATCGGAACAGCCACAGCCGTGCTTCGGCTCCGGTTCGTTCACAGTGAACAACGAAACGCTGCATTATCTGTATGCCGCCACTGAACCGAACCTGTGCGCGACTTTCCGAGGGTTGTTCCCGCAATAGTAGGGTTATGAATTCTGAGAAACCTCACCCCCCAACCCCCTCTCCACTTTGTGGAGAGGGGGTGTCGAGCGAAGCGAGGTGGGGGTGAGGTGAATGTCCAGAACTCACGTCAAATAGATGTTGTAGAGGCATTCCGACGAATGCCCCTACCAGTCATTTATAGACACAAAGTACATTTTGCGTAAACATCGTTTAGCGAGCATTCCAACGAGGGAAATATGCGGGGAATTGAGCGCGGACTGCGGCGTATCCTCAACGACATTCAGAAGGGGCGGAACATCGAGTCTTACGTGATCGCGCTGGTGGGTGTGGCGCTGGTCGCAATGGACGTGATTGGCGAGGTCGATCCGGGATTGCAACTGACGGTGATCACGGCAGCGCTGGCGCTGCTGGTCTTCCGTTTTACTAGTCCGACTGAAACCACGGTTGATCTGGACAGTATCCTCAAAGACCGCCAGAGCTACGGCACGTTCCGCGAGTTCATTCAGGGCGGCAAGGTGCTGTGGGCGTATGGTCCGTCGCTGGTGAACGTGCTGCACAATTCGTCGGACATCAAGCGGGAGATACTGGACAAAGGCGGGAAGGTGCGGATTCTGGTGCAAGACCCGTCCAAAGAAGCCAGCATGGAAATCCTGCGGCATCAGCTTGACCAGAGCAACAACCTCGACCATGACCTGAAAGGCTCGCTTTTCACACTGGACAAAATGGTGAAATGGGGCGGCGTGGAGTATCGACTGCTGCCCTACAGTCCCGGCTTCAGCCTGACGGTGATCGACCCGGACGGGCGGGATGGGCGGTTAATCGTGGAGTTCTTCGGCTTCCACAACGAGTTCATCCGTGACCGAATGCACATCGTGATTGAGCGGCGACAGTCACAATACTGGTTTGAATACTGGGCGAAGCAGTTTGAAGCGATGTGGAACGCTGCTTATGAGAACACGGCGCAGGCGGAACAGACGGGGTGAAGCAAAAGCCGAAATTACCTGTTAGCAGGCGAGAACAGGTGAACGTTGGAAAGAGGTTGGTGAAGTTCGAACCAAATTCAAACCCAAGTTGCTCATGAATGACGCCATCGTGACTGTAGAATAAGCGTGCTATAATCCGAATTATCTTATAGCTGTTAATAAGGACAATGTGATGCTGCCAACCGATACCGTCATTCTGGGAGATTGTGGTGAGGTTTTGAAGACTTTTCCCGACAACAGCATTGACCTGATTGTAACCTCACCGCCATATGCGGATAGTCGTAAAAACACTTATGGCGGCATTCATCCAGATAAGTATGTTGAATGGTTTTTGCCTCGTTCTGCCGAATTACTGCGCGTTCTCAAGCCAACCGGAACGTTTATCCTCAATATCAAGGAAAAAGTAGTAGACGGTGAACGCCATACCTATGTCCTTGAGCTAATTTTGGAAATGCGAAAACAAGGTTGGTTGTGGACGGAAGAGTTTATCTGGCACAAGAAAAATTCGTATCCCGGAAAATGGTCGAACCGCTTCCGCGACGCATGGGAACGCTGCTTGCAGTTTAACAAGCACAAGAAATTCAACATGTATCAGGAAGCCGTGATGGTTCCGATAGGGGATTGGGCAAAAACCCGCCTCGCTAAACTCAGCGAAACCGACAAAATAAGGGATGTTTCAAAAGTTGGTAGTGGTTTCGGCAAAAATGTGTCTAACTGGATTGGACGCGACAAAGTTTATCCAACCAATGTCCTTCATCTAGCACCGGAAACGGGAAACCGCAACCACAGCGCAACCTTTCCTAAAGCTCTACCGGAATGGTTTATCAAGCTGTTTACAAAGGAAGGCGACATTGTGCTTGACCCGTTTCTTGGCTCTGGCACAACAGCTATCGTCGCTAAAAGTATGAACCGTCATTATGTCGGAATTGAACTCAAGAAAGAATACTATGACTTAGCGCAGCACGAGTTGGCTCAATTCGAGAGACTGCTTCTATGAATCCATTGGACATGGACGGTTTGCAAGATTTCGTCAACCGTAATATCTCGCGGTTTCATCAAGACAGAGTCCGCTTGCTAGAAAAGATGGATTTGCTCACCCTGCTCCGGAAGAAAAACCCCTATCTATTCCGAGCAAAAAATATCACTGCCCCTTCTGAATTAATCAACGATTTACTCAATGCGGTTCTCTCCTCTACTGAGGAGAAACTGTTTGGCGAGTTTCTTGAAGACATTGCAATCTTCGTGGCATCTCAAACCTGCGGCGCTCACAAATCAACCGCACCGGGTATTGATTTTGAATTTACCCATAAAGGCACTTACTACATCGTTTCG
Organism: Oceanobacillus sp.; assembly: GCA_035304265.1. GTDB lineage: Bacteria > Chloroflexota > Anaerolineae > Aggregatilineales > Phototrophicaceae > Flexifilum. Next base: position 3,457 of record DATGQJ010000229.1, on the reverse strand, counting down.
GTAAAATCCGGAACCAATTGGGGCAATAGCTCTCAGCAGGCTGCGCAAGAACAATACTTCAAAGATGCTGTCAAACGCCTAAAGCAATCGCGCCTCAGTCGCAATATTCAGCCTGTCCTTGGCTGCTGCTACGGAAGGTCGAAGACTACTTTTGTGAGAGGTTATATGAAAGTGGTCGGGCAAAACTTCTGGTATTTCATCAGTGAAGACCCCCATCTCTATCAGCGCATCGTTGAACCTCTTGGCGAAGAAGCCAGACAATACAACGATGCTTTCCTTGACAGCCGACAGGCGATTGTTGCCCAGTTTACGAGCGAACTCAAAGAAACGTATTGCCTGACTACAGGTGAGATAGATTGGGCAAAACTAATCGAACTCAACAGTGGCAATCTGGATTTGAATATCACAGGTAGTTTGGCAGTAGACGATTTAGGGGATTAACTATCTCAGACAGAGAATTCCTGTGAATCATGGATTAGAAAATGCTTCAACGAGAAGCATATTGACTCGCATCGCTGGCTTACCTGACGAAGTTGTGAAATTAGGCGAAAATGAACAACCATGTGTGTTCAGATCAAGAGTTTTCCCGCCTGTGGAATGGAATGAGCAAGAAATATGTGAACAGTTGAATATCGTGTTGCCTGTTGAATTAAAGCAGTTTTGGATGTATGCCTCCGAAGTGAGGATAGAGACGTTGGAGGAAGGAAACTGTATGCGCTCAGGGATATATATATCTTCACCACTTGATGTTCTTGAGTTCCATCACCGCAAAATTAGTGAGGAATTCCCTGAAAGGTACACAGATGGGGATTTAATTATAGGCGAGCGTGTTGGCGATCTGATGTTATTCGTTGTCCGCTGTAAGCAGAACCTAAAAGATTTTGGTACCGTATTGTTATCCAATCCCATTGATCAGCGCAAGGATTGGCAAGTGGTCGGTAAAACAGTCACAGAATTTTTAGCAAATTGCCTGTCTGGAAAAGTATAAGTATTACCCATTCCTTGCCTCTCCTAAATAAAGAATAATCTGTGATTCACCGAATTCATCTTTCGGGGGTTACACCGTTCGCACTAACCATTTTCAAACATTCTCCTGTTAATTATCTGTTTATCAGATAGGATTCGCATTCAGGGGTAACATCGAATGATTTTCAACGGTCTCATATGCTCAAACACCCTTCGCGGCTGATGCTTAGACAGCGTGTTTAATCAGCGAATTGGGATGTATTTCACCAGATTCTCGAAATCCGCTGGTGTACCCGCACCGATAACCAGTTCGAGATCATCGATCACCGCGCCAATCGAGGTATCTTCCTTATACACTGCAATCACCCCAGGAACAGGCAGTCCGGCACGCACACGTTCGTAGACAAAGCTGGGGATCGTCCGCACGTCATGGGTGAGCAAGATGCGTTCTTCCTCTGCCAGCCATGAGAGCAGTTGTTCATCAGGTGATTGATACATTTCGGTATCCTGCACCCGCACAATATCTAATTCTGGTAATCGTTCGCGGAGACCAGTAAGGATGCGTCCGTCGAAGTTTTCATCGGCGGCAAAGCGCATTTAACCATTCCGTTCACGGCGTTTTTCTTCGGCAAGTTCGCGGACACGCTGGTTGAATGCCTTCTGTTCCGGTGTATAACTCGCTTCCCACTGCTGACGCAGCCGTTCGGCTTCTTCTCGCCCGCGCTCTAAATAAGCGTCGAGTTCGTCGCGGTGCGCCAGATAATAGGCGATGACCGCATAGATGTCCTTCAAGGGAAGCACATCAAAGCTTTCGTGAATCGCTTCGGGGCTGTCACCTTGATGATAACAGGCAATCACAGTATCCAGTGTAACCCGCGTGCCACTCACCCGAATCACGCCATGTTCATCCATCTTCAGCGGCAGGGGATCGAGTTCCGGCAGTGCAGCCATCCCAAATTCCTTTGGTTGTTTACCAATTGAAATCATTATACTATGGGTTCAGTACAGACCGTGACGGGAACAATCGCATTAGAAACACAAACTTTTCCTGTTGATTTACCGTTTATCGGATAGGATCGTGTTACGTCGAATAATTTCCAACGGTCTCGTATGCTCAAACACCCTTCGCGGCTGATTCTCTGTAGCTTTTTGATCGTCCTGCTGACTTCAAGCAGCGTTTGGTCACAAGACTTGTTCTCCCCCGATGGCTACCTGCGCGTGCCCCGTCTTGGTATCACCTTCATCAGTTCAGCGGAACATCCCCCTGACGAAACCCGCTACCGCAATGCCCTGCTGCTCGGCGCGGGCTGGAACCGCTGGCCCATGTACTGGAACAATATCGAGCGTGAAGGCGGCTACGACTGGTCGCAGTATGATCGGCTGGTACAGGCAGATTTGGAACATGGCTTGCGCATTAACGCGATTCTGCTGGGAATTGCGCCGCAGCACCGCGAAGGGGCAAGCATTCGTGGGCTTCATGCGCCGGTTTTCAGTGATGGCACGGACGAACCGGGCGCGGGCAAATCGCCCAATCCGGCGAACCCGTGGGCGAGCTTCGTCCATGCGGCGGTGCAGCGCTACAAACCGGGCGGGACGCTTTCGGCACAGCAGGGGTGGCAGCCGGGTTGGGGCATCACCGTCTGGGAAGCGTGGAACGAACCCGACCTGACCATGTTCTGGACGGGCGGCGTTGGCGAATATGCCCGATTGCTCAAAGTGACTTATCTGGCGGCGCATCAGGCAGACACCGGCGCACAGGTGATGTTCGGCGGGCTGGCATACGTCAACCCCGACGCGGACGACTGGCTGGCGCGGACGCTGGCGATCATCGCGCAAGACCCGATGCGTGAGGCGCACAACTGGTTCATGGACATCGTGGCGGTGCATAACTACACCAATGCTCGCCGCAGTGGATGGGTGGTGACGCGGGCGCGACAGCGATTGAATGAATACGGGCTGAACCGTCCGATCTGGCTCAACGAAAGCGGCATACCGATATGGGACGATTATCCGGGTCCGACGTGGGCGGGGAACATGCCGGATGAACGAGCGCTGCGCGGGACGATGCAGGAGCAGGCGGCGTTCATGATTCAGAGCACGGTGCTGGCGTGGGCAGCGGGCGCGGACGTGGTGTTCTATCACCAGCTTTACGACGACTGCGGCAACCAACCGTCGAACACCGATTTTCCGCCGAACACGGGCGGCATGTGCGGCGGACCGATCTGCTGGGGCGACGCGCATGGGCTTTATCGCAACGACTCCACCAACGTGTGCTTCCGCCAGAGTCCGCAGCCGGGAACGCCGCGTCCGGTGGCGGCGGCATTTTACCGTCTGGCGCAAATTTTCGGCGGCGCGGGGACGTTCGGCAACGGTGTTGTGGTGGACGTGAACGGACGCGGCACGGCGGTGTCATTCAACCGTATCAACGGCGGGACGATCACCGAGCGCATCTATGTGCTGTGGAATCGCACCAGCAGCCGACTTGTCATCG
>DATGQJ010000228.1:0-3314 GCA_035304265.1 Oceanobacillus sp. | reverse complement strand
CACGCCAAAGACAATCAAGCCGAGATTTTCATTCAAGGGGCTTGTGGAGATCGTCGAGCGAGTGTCTCGCAGATTGCCCGGCGTTTCAGATGGGAGATTGCTGGCTTCGGTTGGCGGAACTGCCGCAACCGAGACACCCTGTGCCGCCCCAAACGCAACCGTGACCTGCGTCCCGGTAATGGCGCGGACTCGTAGCTGCGCCGGGGTGGTCAATCCATAGCCATCGGGCGCAACGGCAGAGGCGATGTAAAGACCGCCTGCCAATTCATCGAAGCAATACGGCTCGCTTACGCCGTCAGTCGTGTATTCGTCAACCTCATTACCATCCAGAAGCAGCCGAATCGTGCCATCTGCCAGCAGCGATTCACCTGTTTCTTGCAGCCGATTCTGGTTCACATCCTCGAAGATGAAGACGCAGACCGCCGCTGTCTGCGCGGATAAATCAATCGGCGGCAATACTTCACCTGACACAATGGAAATGATCGGGGCGGGCGGCGCGTCTCTTGGCGATAACACGGTTGGCGTGGGTTCGACTGTGGGCGTGACTTCGGCTTCGGGGGTCGATTCCGCCCCGGTTTCAGCCGCAAACGTCGGTTCGGGCGTTGTCTCCGGAGCTTGTGCAGGTGCAGGACGCAGAATCAATGCCTGCCCAAGCTGGATAATGCGCGGATCGGTCATATTGTTGAGTTCCATGAGTTCCGCGCGGGTCATTCCGTTCAGGAAAGCGATGGTGTCTACCGTATCGCCTGTCTGCACGAAATGAACAATCGAGCCATCCGGCTGCAAAACACCTGTACGGAATTGAGAAATATCCGCCTGTGTTGGCTGTGCCGCCACTTGAGTAGGCGACCCGGCGACAGAGGGCGTTCCCTGAGCGGGCGCTTCGCCAGTTGCCTCACGGACGAGTAACTGCTGTCCAATCTGGATGATGCGGGGGTCTGCCAGCGGGTTCAATGCCAGTAGTTCGGCGCGGGTCAACCCGTAAGCGACGGCGATACTGTCAATCGTATCCCCCGGCTGCACCGTATGGATGATCGAACCGTCCGGCTGTGGCTGCTGCGGCACGACGAAACCAACAAACGGGGGCGCTGTCGGCGCGATAGTGGCGGCAGGCGATCCCTGTGGGTTCACGGCAACGCCACCTTCCCCGCCAATCGACAGGAAAGCATCATCCCAGTAAACGTTGTTAATTTCACTGGGCCATTCCTGCGTGGTAAACAGAAACAGCGTCACGGTGCTTCCGGTTGCCGTCGCGCTGACGTTGAGTTGTTCCCAACGATCATGCGGCATGGCACTTGGCGACCATACCACATCGGAGTCGTAAGGGTTGGTGCCGCCATTGGGATCGATGCCGATGCGGGTATAGGCTCCCGACTCTACCGCCGAGCCGCAGTTATCAAAGCCTTCGGGAATATTGCAGGTACGCAAATGCGCCCACGCGCTTGCGGTGACATTTGATCCTTCAGGAACGCCCACCTGCTGGTAAATCGCAGCAGTGAATGTTCCAAAACCCTTGTTGAAATTGAACGCGCGTGCGCCGCCGTGAGGGTTTGGTCCGGGTCCGGGATGCGGGAAGGCAACGGGCGGCAAATTTTGCCAGTATTGTCCACGCGGCGACTCGGTGAACCACAGTCCCCATGGTGCGGGAACGTTCAGGTCGGCGCGTCCGCGATTGGTATATTCGCCTTCAAAACCGGGGTCTTGTAAAAGGTTCGTGCCTTGCGCTGATGTGGAGATGGCGATCAGGAGGACGGCGATCAGCAGCAGTCCCAGTATCCAACGCTGCATCATACTCAACTCTCATCTTGCGAACAAAAGGCGAGGCGTAATCAATGTCACGCCTCAATCAAGGGGATTATAAGCAGGTGGCAAGGCATCGTCAATTGCAGGGGGTGAAAATAACTATTCGCTTTATCTTGATGCAAACCTATTCTCACGCTTCGGGAAGCGTGTCGAATTCGGGGGTTTCAACCAGATAAAGTTGACCGTAACCGCTGAGGTCGCTGGTAAAGAGGATTTGCTTGCCGTCGGGACTAAAGCGCGGATGCACATGAAGCTGCTGCACCTGAAACGTCCCGCGATGTGTGAGCACAACGCGCGGTCCTTCAAAACGTCCATCCCGGAAGCGCCACAACAGCAACTGTGGTTTCTCGCGGCTGCCATCCCCCACAATCAAATCGAGGGTATTGCTCTGAAAATGAGACGAGTCGCTGGGAAAGGCGGCTTCTACCCGTTCGGTGTTGTCGTAGCGTATGCTGCCGTAAAAGGGGTCACCGTTTTTATAGCGCCCGTGATAGCCGATATGCTCACCGTCGGCAAGCCAGTATTCATGCCCAACGGGTTCGCCATCTAATGGAGGTCGTATCTTCCAGACTTCCCCGTTGTCGAGATTGACACCCCAGATACGGTGATCGACTTTGTACCATGGACCTTCGTGGCAGTAGGTGGCAATAGATGGCTGTGTGGGCGAAGCATTCGCGTGCCCGATCCAGTAATTTTCCTCGAACACAACCTCTGCGCTGCCATCTTCAGTCGAAATCTTGAGGATTTGCGAATGCGGCATGGCTTCCCAGTATTCGGCAAAGCCGACGTAGCCATGCAGCAGATCGACCTTGAAACGCGCCGACAAATCCTCGTAAATTCCGGTACATACGTATTTTCCATCCGCCGTGACGCTGGTCATGTTGAACGCATAACCATCAGGCAGTCGATACAGCCTGCGTTCTTCAAACGTGGTGAGGTCGAGCGCCACCAGCGTTCGCTCGTGCCAGAAGTATGCCTCAGGGCGACAGGGATTGAGGCTGGTAAAGAGAAAGTCGGCATCGGCGGGGTCGAGATCGGTGAGTTGGGTGATCTCCCCGCTGGCGAGATCAAGGCTAAACAGGTTCGTCCGGTTGCAGCGATCCGAACCGAAAATCAGTTTGCCATCATACCACCCCGAATTGGTGAAGTAGAGATGATGGCTGTGCGCTTTGTAATTCGTAAGCTGCCGAATCTCCACGCCGGTCTGGGAATCGACAAAGGTACGCCATTCGGGTTTGAACTTCTCGCCTTTACCCATGAACGCCCTCGAATTCCGGCGCTGCATCCAGCCATTTCGCCTGCGCCTGCGCCTGCAACACCAGTTCCGAAGTGACGAAGCAGTGTTCCTGTGTGATTGCCGTCTCGGTGCGGTGAAGCACGTCATGAATCAACTGTGCGCCAAAGGAAATCGGGACGGTGCTGCAATCAATGTACTGCACGCCTTTCTGATCCACCATAAACAGGTGATTCGCGCCCGTTCGACCCTCGATGTCGATGGTCTTGCGTATTTC
>DATGQJ010000227.1:0-8099 GCA_035304265.1 Oceanobacillus sp. | reverse complement strand
CTCTGGACACGCCGCTGGCACAGTGGGTATACCGACTTCAAATGGCGCTGCCGTTGGTTGGGCTGGCCAATTAGATGGCTACCGCAGTGTTGATCGCATTGCTGCCGGTGTCGATTGCCGTCTCCTATTTCTTCGCCCGCGACATGCGTCAGCGTCTGAACGCCCTTCTGGAGGCAGCGCACGCGGCACGCGACGGCAATTACGACACGCAGATTACGGTCAGCGGCGCTGATGAGATCGCTCGGCTTCAGGCAGATTTCAACGTCATGACGGCGAATCTAAAGATCAAGGTTGATGAACTGCGGGATGAACGGGAAAAAGTCGCCACACTGCTCAAAAATCGGCGCGAACTGATGGCGAATGTCTCCCATGAACTCCGCACGCCGATTGCAACCGTGAGCGCTTATCTTGAGTCGGCGCAGCGGCAGCAGGAAAACAGTGGCGACATCACCCTTTCACAACATGACCTAGACGTGATTCAGCGCGAAGTGCAGCGTTTGCAAACGCTCATTGACGACCTGTTTGCGCTATCACGTGCCGAAGTCGATCAACTGGCGGTAAATGCAGTTCCAATCGACAGTATCAGCCTCATTCAGCGAATCATTGAAACCGTCGCGCCGATGTCATGGCGCGTGAACCGGGTTGAACTGGTTGCACATTTACCCACATGGCTGCCAAAAGTAATCGCCGACGAAGCGCGTCTGGAACAGGCACTGCGTAACCTCATCCACAATAGCTTACGGCATACCGCGCCGGGCGGATTGATTATCATCCGGGCGCGTGAAGTCAATGGTTATGCGGAGATTCAGGTACAGGACACCGGCGAAGGCATCCCGCCGGAACACCTGCCCCATATCTGGGAGCGGTATTATCGCGATGCAGAAAACGGCGGCACGGGTTTAGGCTTGGCGCTGGTCAAGTCGTTCATTGAAGCGATGCATGGTCAGGTGGCAGTGACAAGCACGCTCGGTGAAGGCACTTGTTTTACCATCACCCTACCGATCATCCCCTCATCATCCGATTCCTTGCCGCAGCCTGTCCCCGTATCGCGCCCATGGTCGGCTAAATTACCCACGACACTTCGATAGTTATCTTTTGCGACAATTTTGCGACAGTTTTGCGAATTTCCTGTGACAGGTCATCGCTATCCTTGTCTTGCCCTCGAAATTGAGGGGATTGCGATGTTCGATCAAACAGGAGTAACCCATGCAAACTGTGCAACGCATCGCGCCACACACAAATTCTAAAAATGCTCACGACTCCCAGAGTTTTATCGTGGTGCGCGATGTCACCCGTACACTACCGCTTGGAAACGAACAAATACACATCCTCCATGGCGTTTCGTTCGTCATTCCCCGCCGTGCCTGGATTGCCATTATGGGTCCGTCAGGTTCGGGGAAATCGACCTTGCTAGGCATTCTTGCCGGACTGGACACGCCTGACAGCGGGCAGGTCAGCATTGATCGCATCGACATTACCCACATGAACGAAACGCATCTGGCACGATTCCGCAATGAAAAAATCGGCATGGTCTTCCAATCATTCAACCTCATCCCAACCTTGACCGCTCTGGAAAATGTCGAGGTACCACTGTTCGCCAGCCGCAACAGCGAACGCAGCGCCATCCGTGCCAAACGTATGCTGGAACTGGTCGGGCTGAGTGATCGCTTGCATCACCGCCCCAACCAGCTTTCGGGCGGGCAGCAGCAGCGGGTTGCCATTGCCCGTGCGCTGGTGAACGAACCGAGTCTACTGATCGCTGATGAGCCAACCGGCAACCTCGACAGCGCCACAGGTGAAACCATTCTCGACCTTTTTGACGAACTGCGCAGAGAACTTGGACTCACCATCGTCATTGCCACCCACGATGCGGCGGTGGCGCAGCGGGTCGATGGCATTTTGCAGATTGTCGATGGCAGACTGGTGGAGCAACCGCAATGAAACTGATACAAGGACTGAGATTTTATCTCCGCTATGCGCTGCGTTCCCTGCGACGCGATACCACCCGCACTTTTCTGGCGGTACTGAGCATCGCATTCGGGGCACTCGCGTTGGTGGCGATGCAGTTGCTTGCCTACGCATGGCTGAATAGCGCGATGTTCGATATGCGTCTCAATTACGGAGGTGACGCCATTATCCAATCCTCAAATGGCTTCACCGAAAGCGACTTCGCACAGATTAGAACGTGGCAGGAGCAGGGACTGATCGCCGACTATACCCTGTATTCTAAGGGATCGGCGGCTTATCTGCGCACGCCGAGCAACGGGCGCGTCACACTTCTCCGCAATGCTTTCGGAATCGACGTGGACACCTTCCCGCTCACAGGGCGTTTTACTCTGCGCGAACCCGCAGGTGCAAGCGCAGCCGACGTTCTCCGGAATCCAACGGATGTACTCGTCACCCGCGATCTCGCTGAACGACGGGGGCTGCATCCCGGCGATACGGTGTTATTGAGTGGCGACAGCATACCGGTACAACTGACGGTTGTCGGGATTGTCGATGCAGTACCGAATCAGCAAGGCGACTCGATTTTCTATTCGCTGGAGACCGCACGCCTGATTGAGAACCGAGAGGATGTCATCAACCGCATCTCGTTCAACTGGGGCACAGCGCCAAATGCTATGCAAACCATCGTGGACAGCCCATTTGACGTTTTTGTCGCGGTTGATCAGGACGGCGAGCCATTATTCAGTGGGTCGACCTTATTCGATCTCATGCTTACCGGGTCAGGCGTACTCGGTTTACTGGTGGGCGGACTTAGCGTCTCGAACACGCTGCAAGTCATTCTGGCGCGGCGTAAACTCGAAATCGCCATGTTAAAAACCGTCGGCTATCGACAAGCTGATCTGATGCTGCTTATCAGCCTTGAGACAGGTTTAATCGGTCTGGTAGGCGGCATCGTCGGGACGCTGTTAGGCACACTGCTTGCCGAAAAACTCGTGGACACACTCGGCAGCGCGAGTTCATTCATGCTGGATTGGCAGCCTAACCCGATCATCATCATTGGCGGCATCGTCGTGGGCGTGTTAACGGCAGTCGTTTTCGGGATGCAGGCTATTCTCGTTAGCAGCGCGACACGTCCGGTACAACTTTTGCGTGACCTGCCGTTGAGTGTCTCGCGCAGCACACAAATCCAGCGGTTGGGACTGTACGTGTCAATGCTGCTTGTGTTTGGGCTGCTGGTGGGTGTCGTGTTGGGATCGCCGCTAGAAGGCGTCCTCTATGTGATTGTTGGCGGCATTACTATCGTCATCGTTCGTGCGCTTTTCTGGATGCTGCTATGGATCACGCTTAAGCTGCCGCTGCCGCTTGCCCCGATGCTGCGACTGGCGCGAGCCAACCTGCGGCAAAAGAAAATGCAGGCGAGCCTTATCGTCTTGGCGCTGACTGCCGGAGCTTTTTCAGTGAGTTTCGCCGCGCTAGTGCTTTATAACGTTCAATCGATGCTGACACAAACGCGCGGTTCGGATGAGGGCTACAACCTGATGATTTATGCGCCTCCCGGTGGTGATGCCGCTGCCGTCCGTGAAATGGCGGCGCACGGCGCAATCGCAACCTATGTCACAGAACAGGTGACGGGAACGCTGAACGGCGCAGCGATTACCATTGAAGGACGTGACGCCGCCGATCTCAACAGCGACATGCAGTATAGCGGCGATTGGTCAGACGAAGAAAGTATCGTCTTACTGCCTGAATATGAGGCGGCTCACTATACCGTCGGCGATACGCTTACCCTGAATGTCAACGGGCAGGAGCAAAGCGTTACACTGGCGGGCTTCTATACGGTAGACAGCAATCCGATGACGATGTTCGAGGCAGCACCCCTCGTCGTCCCACGTCAGCTTTTGCGGCGCTTCGGAGATATTCCGCTTCAGACTCGCGTTTTTGGTCAATTTCCGGTGGATTCCCTGCGTGAAGCCACAACGTCGCTTGGGCAGGCGCTCCCGGAGATGCTGGTGTTTAGCCTTGCCGACCTCAACGATACGCTCATCGGTCAATTGCAAGCCTTCTTCGCCTGCGCGATCTCAGTCGCCGGGTTAGCCTTTGTCGCGGGGGCGGTATTGATTGCCAACGCCGCCGGACTTAACATTGTTGAGCGCTATCGCGAAATCGGCATCTTTAAGGCTGTCGGTTACACGAGTGGACACGTGCTTCGCGCATTCTTGAGCGAGTACGGTTTTCTCGGTGCGCTTGGAGGGACATTCGGCATCTTAGGAGCCGCCCTAGCAATCGTCGTGCTGAATTTATCCATGACTGCCGGACAGCTTGTCATCAATCCCACCATTCTCGCGGGGATGTTGGTGCTCTCTGTCGTCATCGCACTGTTGAGCGCCACCATCATCGCGTGGCAGCCTACCCGTGTGCGACCTCTTGCCGTGCTGCGCTACGAGTAAAGGATAAAACTCACCACTCTTCGTATGACCGAAAGTTCTCCAGAAATGAGGTGCATCTCATCTCTGGAGAACCATCATTCCCGCTGACGACGAAGGTCATTACTCTCGGATCAGCACGGCAAGCGGAACGCGCCCGAACACAGCCGCCAGATTGATCTTGTTCCCCTCTACGCGGTGGAACTCATCGGTGAGCAGATTTCGGTAGTTTCCCGGCATGATTGAAAGCGACGTGTCGCCCCAAATATCTTGTCCAACGGGAACACGTTCTACACCGTCGGTCAATCCAACGAACAAGCGCGGCGTGACGATGATCACTGCTTGATCGTTCAAGCGGCGCTCGAAAGCGCAGACGTGCGGCGCTCGCTCGCCTTCTGCATTCAGTGGAGTGTACGCGCCATCCTGAAACAACTTCTCGTGATCGCGGCGGAAATTGAGAAGGAGATAGGTGATATAAAGTTTGATTCGCCCATCCTCTGCATGAGCGAGCAATTCTTCGGCGAATGCTGCACGATCACAATCCCGCGTTTCGACAGCTTGCTTCAATTCGGCAAGTAACGTGCGGCAGTGATCATAATCCACCGGACGGCGGTTATCCGGGTCTACCAGACTGAAATCCCATAATTCTGTGCCGCGATATGTATCCGGCACGCCGGGACAGGTGAGCTTGAGCATTGTTTGGCTTAAGCTGTTGAGTCGCCCGAAAAACGCCACGCGCCGCTGCAACGGCAAAAAGTCGTCTATAAACGCGCGGTCACCGAGCACCAGATCGACGAACTCGCTCAAGGCGCGGTCATAATCCTCATCGGGATTAGTCCAACTGGTATGAACTTTTGCCTCTCTGGTTGCCTTCGCCATGTACCCTTTGATGCGCTCACGGAATTCGCTCCATGCCGATTGCTCCGGTTCGTCATCCCGAAAAGACCATGCGCCAAGCAGCGTCTGATACAGGAGATATTCATCATTGGTAGAGGGCGCGGGTTCATCTTCAATGATCTGTTTCTTGTTCGCGTTGCGCTCGCTCCAACGCGCCAGCGCCGAACGCCATTCCTCAGGCATTTCAGAGAGGACATTGAGACGAGCACGAACATCCTCACTGCGTTTGGTGTCATGGGTACTCAGCGTGAGCATCGAGTGCTGCCAGTCACGTTGCCGTGCCATATTCTGCTCGTGGAAGCTGTCGAGGGATATTCCGAACTGTGACGGATTTCCGCCTACTTCATTGAGAGAAACCAGACGGTTATAAACGTAGAATGACGTATCCTCAACGCTCTTTGCCATGACGGGACCCGTCATCTGTTGGAAATGCATCACGAAGTCGATAACGCGCGGACGGTCTTCCTCACGGAAGCTCTCCAGATTGGAGAGCAACAGCGTATCGCGGATAAAGTCGAAGACAGTTTTTGAAACGCCGGGATTACGCCGTCGCGCATCACGCACGGCTTTGGCGATAAAGATTGCATCACGTTCGGAGATGGGGTGCTCACCGTCAACATACGTGCGATAAATCGGCAGACTGGCAATGACTTCACGCAGCGCGGTGCGCAAACCGTTGAGGGTAAAGTCACGATAGCGGCGGTTACGCTGGCTGAGTCGTTCCAGATCATGCGCCAGCGCATTGATCTCGCCTGCCAGCGACTCTCGCATGATCTTGAGTTTCATCTGATGTTCCAACTCTGAAAAGCGGCGGCGATTTACGGTGAAGTCGCCGTAAATCTCGCTGAATGCCGCCTCATTTGAAGCATCTACGAACAAGCCATTCACCTGTGCGGCGAAGTCATAGCCTGTCGTCCCCATCACCGCCCAGTCTCGCGGCAGCGGCTCGTTCTCGGTGAGGATTTTCTCAGCCACTACATAGACGGGATGATCGGATGTGTTTTCTTCCGCCAGATAACGCTCGATCTGGTCTGCTAACGATGGATCACCTAAGCGGTAAGCAAGGGCGCTTGCCTGCAACTGGCGGAAATACCGCGCGGGATTCCACAATCCGTCCGGGTGATCAATGCGCAGTCCGTCGATATGCCCTTCTGCCATCAGCCGCAGGGTGAGATCATGAACCGCGTGGAATACTTCCGGGAGTTCGACGCGGATCGCCGCCATTGTATTGATGTCGAAAAATCGGCGGAAGTTGATTTCTTCAGCGGCGACACGCCAATACGCCAGCCGGTAAGGCTGTGCATCCAGCAGCGCATCAAGGCGGTCAAAACTTGCCGGATCATCGGGCGTGCCGTTGAAGGTGCGGACAGCTTCTTCAATCGCCGCGCGAATCGAATCATTGCTGTCGTAGAGTGCTGCCAATCGCCGCTTGATAACTTCCTTCTCGCGCTGTCGTTCGGCACGTCTGTCTGGATCATCTTCCAGTCGTGGCGGCAAATAGTTGAGCGCCGTGAGAATGCTCTGGTATTCGAGTAGCGCCTCATCCCCCTCGTCAAGTATTGACGTGAGCGTATGAAGTGCATATTCGAGAATGGCACGATATGTGCGCGGCGCAATCGGCAATACGTGGTCAGCATAGCGCACGACAAACGAGCCATTCTCGTATGCGAGGATAAGTTTGCCTGCATCCAGCACCACCCCATACTGGTCTTCCAGAATGGGCAGCAAGACACGGTTTTCCAGTTCCGGCTTCACCGGAGTCCAATCAATGTCAAAGTAGCTGGCATATGGTGACATAATTCCGTTTTCGAGAACGTCCATCCACCATGGATTGCAATTGCCGCTGATCCCCATGTGGTTCGGTACGATGTCTACAATCAACCCCATGCCCCGGTCATGAAGGGCGGCTGAAAATGTCTTGAAGTCTTCCATCGTGCCGAGTTCAGGGTTAAGCTGGCTGTGATCGCACACGTCATAGCCATGTGTACTACCCGGTACAGCGCGTAAGATCGGGGAAGCGTATACATCGCTGATACCCAGATCGTGTAGATACGGGACGAGCGCCAGCGCGTCTCGAAAGGTGAACGCCGCGCTGAATTGTAGACGATAGGTCGCACAGGGAATATGCCGTTGCTGTTTGAGTTCTGCGATCACTGTCTCGATTTGAGCGAACTTGTTGTCCATCAAGGTTGTCACGACTGCCTCTGATATAACACGAATGATTGGGGTGCGACGGTGATTTTGAGTTGACCGTTGGAATGCAGCGTATCATCCGAGGTGATGATTCCGGCAGGTGTGTCTTCTGGCACATCGGCACGCCAGCAGGGATCGGCGGAATTGAGATGCTTATTCCAGCTACCCACCGGAACCGGCAGCGTCACGGTTGATGGTGATTGGTTGAAGTTGAAAGCCATGAACACCTGATCATCGCCGCTCCAACGGCGTACATAAAGCAAGCATTCACGTTCGTAGCCGAGCACGTCCATCTGCTCTTTGTGAAGATCATAGAGCGGAAGCAGGGACTTTCGTAACTCTATCAGTTTTTTGTGAAAGTCGAACATGATGCGATTTTTGCCGTTCGCTTTGAGATCGTGTTTTAGCTTGGACTCCAGAAAAGTCTGCTCCGCCTGTGGATCGGGCGGCTCTTCTCCTTCGGGAAGAAGCGAACCGAATGTCGCTTTGCGTCCTTCGCGGACTGCCTGTACCAGTTCTTCTCCCTGAAAATCGGTGAAGAAATTGAACAGCGCGTCTTCGTGATATTCTTCTCCCATGAAAATCATCGGGATGTAGGGAGAGAGTAGAACCACTCCTGTCGCCAGTTTGAGCGCAGAA
>DATGQJ010000226.1:0-5585 GCA_035304265.1 Oceanobacillus sp. | reverse complement strand
GTGCTTGAAATGCTTGACGCTGGTGAACGCATTGATTATGTGGGCAAGCTGCTTGGCGAAGAACTGAGCGTGCTCGAACTTCGAGACGAAATCACCGGGCAGCTTCATCAAGAAATGGATCGCAGCCAGCGTGAGATTTATCTGCGTGAACAGGTGCGCATCATCCAGTCTGAACTGGGTGAAGAAGACGCCTTCCAGCAAGAATTAAACGAAGTACGCGAGCAGATCATCGCGGCGGGCTTGCCCGAAGAAGTCCATGAAAAGGCGATGAAAGAACTTTCGCGCCTGAGCATCATGACGCCGCTCGCGCCCGAAGTCGGCATTGTGCGCACCTACATCGACTGGCTTACGTCGATTCCATGGACTAAGCAGAGCGAAGACCAGCTTGACGTTCGCGCGGCTCAAGAGGTGCTTGACCGCGAACACTACGGACTGCCGAAGGTCAAAGACCGCATTCTGGAATATATCGCCGTTCGCAAGCTCGCCCCCGACCAGCTTAACAGTCCGATTCTATGCTTCGTCGGACCGCCCGGCGTTGGCAAAACGTCGCTGGGCAAGAGCATCGCCGCGGCATTGGGACGCGAGTTCGTGCGGGTCAGTCTCGGCGGCGTTCGTGACGAAGCGGAAATTCGCGGGCACCGCCGCACCTACATCGGCGCAATGCCGGGGCGAATCATTCAGACCTTGCGTCGCGCCGGAACCATCAATCCCGTTTTCATGCTGGACGAGATCGATAAGTTGGGCATGGACTTTCACGGCGATCCGGCGTCCGCGCTGCTCGAAATCCTTGATCCTGAGCAGAACAACGCCTTCTTCGACCATTATCTCGACGTGCCCTACGATCTGTCGAAGATACTCTTCATCACCACCGCCAACGATCTCGAACCGCTTGCGCCCGCGCTTCTGGACAGATTAGAGGTCATCGAGTTCGGCGGGTATACCGAGGAAGAAAAGCTGGCGATTGCCCGCAAATTCCTTATCCCCAAACAGCGCGAAGTCAACGGGCTGGCAAACATCCAACTGCAATTTGAAACGTCCGCCCTGAAGACGTTGATCCGCGAATACACTTACGAAGCGGGTGTACGCAATCTGAACCGTGAGATCGCCAACGTTTGCCGCAAAGTCGCCCGTCAGATTGCCGAAGGAAACCGTTACCCCACCCGCATCACGCCCAAACACGTGAACCGCTTTCTGGGACCCGCGCCATTCGATGAGCTACGCGCCAATGATACCGACGCCGTCGGTGTTGCAACCGGGCTGGCGTGGACGCCGTTCGGCGGCGATGTCCTCACCATCGAGGTTTCGGTGTTACCGGGCAAAGGCACGCTGCTCTTGACGGGTTCACTCGGCGATGTCATGCAGGAATCGGCACAGGCGGCGCTCAGTTTCATGCGCTCAATCGCGGAAGATGTGAATGTCCCCTACGACGACTTCGAATCGATGGACGTTCACGTTCACGTACCGGAAGGCGCGGTGCCGAAAGATGGTCCCTCTGCCGGCATCACGCTTGCTATCGCCATCATTTCAGCATTTACCGAGCGCAAAGTGCGCAGCAATTATGCAATGACTGGCGAAGTCACATTACGCGGTAAAATACTGCCTGTTGGGGGAATCAAGGAAAAAGTGCTGGTTGCCCGTCGCGCCCGCATCACCAATATCATTCTGCCAAAACAGAATGCGAAAGATTTGGTCGATGTACCGAAGGAGGCGCTGCGCGATCTCAATATCATCTGTCTGGATCACATGCAAGATGTGATGAAGTTGGTGCTGTACGATGCCCCCGAAGGCGAACGCAAGTTAGACCGTATCCGTCGTGAGCGAGAAGAAAAAGAGGCGCAGGACGACGAATGACCGTGGACGATCTTTGGCAGGCGGTGAAAAACGGGCGTAATGCACGCCTTGATTGGCTGGCGGAAAGCGCCCCTATCGACGCGATTGCGGCGAACCTCACCGCGATGGCGAACACGCAGGGGGGAACACTCGTCATCGGCATCGTCGGACCGACGGCGACACTGATTGGCGTGCGCGATGTCGAAAATGTGCTGGATCGGCTGATTCAGGCGTCGCTTTCGATTGACCCACCGCTGATCATCCCAATGCCACGCGCACTCCGCCTGAATGATCGTCCGGTAGTCGTTGCCCAGATACCGCCGGGAATGCCTCACGTGTATTCGCTCGATGGGCGCTATCTGATTCGGTCAGGCACGGATAACAGCCCGCTCAAGCCACGAGAACTACGGCGACTCATGATCGAGCGCGGCGAAGTCAGCTTTGAAACCGACATCGCACGCGGTGCAAGCCTCGACGATCTCGATTGGGAGCGAGTTCGCGCTTACGTCGCCGGATTAGGCGGCATTCCTGACTCCGGCGCAGAGACGCTTTTGCTCCGGCGCGGCTGTCTCACCGAGCAAGATGGTCGCCTGCGCCCCACCAACGCGGGCATTCTCCTGTTCGGCAAAGACCCGCAGAGTTTCCTACGTGGTGCGGAGATCACCGCCGCGCGATTTGCTGGTGAAACCATGGGCGATACCTTCACCAAGCAGGACATCACGGGCAATTTACCAGAACAACTTCGCCGCGCCGAAACCTTTCTGATCGACAACCTGAGGCGTGGCGTTCATATCGGAAAATCAATGGCGCGTGCCGAAAGCCTCGAATATCCCCTTGAAGCGGCACGTGAACTGGTGGTCAATGCCGTCGCACACCGCGACTACAGCATCACCGGAGACGGCATCCGCCTCTTCATCTTTCGGGATCGCATGGAGGTGATCAGCCCCGGCGGTCTTCCCGGACCCGTCACCATAGACAATATCAAAGAGGAACGCTTCTCTCGTAACCCGATCATTGTCCAAATTCTATCCGATCTGGGATACATCGAACGGCTTGGCTACGGCGTGGATCGCGTGTATGACCTGATGCGCGAAAGGCAGCTTCGTGCGCCGCAATTCGAGGAAACGTCTGGCGGATTCCGCGCCGTGTTGTTCAATCAAACAGAGCCGCAAGCCGCTGGCAAGCCGGGAAGCGAAACTGCAACGCCCTACTTTGGCGAGTATCGCGGCATCCCCGTCAATCCCCGTCAGGAAGCCGCCATCGCCTTTCTAAACTCTGGCAACAGCCGCATTACCAACAGCGACCTTCAGAGCCTGTGCCCCGATGTCCATCCGGAAACCATCCGCCGTGACCTCGCCGATCTGGTCACCAAGAACATTCTCAAAAAACTTGGCGAGAAACGCGGTTCGTATTACGTATTCAAAACCGATTAACCATCATCACACCTTTTTGTCAGACGCTTTTTGCTAGACAGGCAGCGCTATCCAGCGTAGAAGATCGTCCGGCTTCATGGTATCCTACCCGTCGAAATTCACCGAGCATGGACGATACGGATGCGAAAGACTTTACTGTTGATCCTGTTGTGGACATCTGCCTGCGGTGCGCTGAACCCGCCGACGCAGACGCCCACCTATACTCCGACGATCCCGCATACGGATACGCCAACCCATACCCCGCTTCCGACTGACACACCGACCATAACCCTGACGCCATCGCAGACGTTCACGCCGACCACCGCGCCTACCAATACGCCTGTTCCTACGCCGTCGAATACTCCGGCGGCAACTGCCCGTTTTGTCAGCTATGACAATTCAAGCTCTCTTGGATTAACGGCAGACATTGACAGCTTGCTTTCGGGACCTGCGGTTGCCTTCATCAACAGCAACAATCGTCAAGGCACCGGCGTTGCCCGGACGCCACAGCCCGGTACGAACATCCAAACGCTTTACTACGCCTCAGCGTCCGGCGGCACTCCCGTCCCTATCATGGAGATGGATGCGTCCACTGGCGACCAGATATTTATCGCGCCTACGGGTGACGTATTCGCTTACCTGCGCATCGACAACAACCCCTCAGTTGGCGGTCTCTACATCGCCGACCTGAGCATTGGTCAGGGCATTACCGGACTTGTGCTGGCAACCAACACGCTGGTGCAGCGCGGCTTGCTCAATCCGCCTGTGTGGTCGCCAGATGGCAGGCTGATGGCAATTGCGCTGGCGACGGGCTACGACATCGACATCTTCACGATGGAACGCGACGGACGTAACCGCCAGAATGTGACCCAGCAGGGATCATATGATTTCTGGCCCTCGTGGTCGCCTGATGGTCGGTTTCTCATGTTCGTCTCTGACCGCGCCGTTTGCCCAAGCTGGATTCCCGGCGAACCCGATACCTGCGACGGCACAAATCGTCCCGCACCAAGGGGCGGTCATGTCTATCTGCTCAACATCTCCACGGGCGAAGTGACCCAGATTTCGCAGGAATGGGTGACTGAACCGCCGCGCTGGTTGTCTCCCCGCCAGATCGTCTACGCCAGCGGCGATCCGCTGTTTGGCGATCCTGAGCGCAACATTTACGTCGCCGACATCGTGACCCGCGAAGTCCGCGAACTTTCGCTCGACGTAAACGACGACGCTTTCAAACTTGCCGAAGCCTGGGCACGCAGTGGGCAGTTGGTACTGTATCAGGCGGCTGGAACCACCAACGAACTGGTGCTTGCCCATATCGACGGAACGGAAATCGCTCGCACCAGTGATTTGAATTTCACCCGCTACGGGGTCTGGGCAGACTGGTCACCCGATGGCTCAACCATCGCCATTGGTGGTGTGAATGGGCAATGTCCTTATGGCATCGTGCTCGCAGACGAAGAACTCAATTTTCTGCTGCGGCGCAACCCACCGCCAAGCATGTGTGAGCCGCGTTTCTCTCCCAATGGACAGTATCTCGCCTTCACAGGCGTTCGTCCTGACGTAGATGGTCGCGTGGACGTATATATCGCCCAGTCCAACGGGGCTGGCTCGCGCAACCTCACGACCAACTTACGCGGTCAAATCGATCTACTCGGCTGGATAGGTGGTCGCTGATCCGCTGGCACACACCTCTGGCTATAGATATGATTGGCAACTATTGTATTCGTCGCTCTTGTTATGGAGACAACTATGTCACAACTGACTGATAAAATCGCGATAGTCACAGGTGCAAGCCGGGGTATCGGACGTGGAATCGCGCTCGAACTGGCGAAGCGCGGTGCAACCGTCGTCGTGAATTATCAACGCAGCGCAGACGCCGCCAACGAAGTGGTAGACCAAATCACCTCTTCAGGCGGCAAGGCGTCGGCATTTCAGGCGGATGTCAGCCTTGAAGAAGATGCCAACAACCTGATCAAATATGCCATCGACACCTATAGCAAAATCGACATTCTCGTCAACAATGCCGGAACCACCCGCGACAACGTGATCATGATGATGAGCGCGGATGACTTCGATACGGTGATTCAAACTAACCTGCGCAGCACGTGGCTGTGTTCCAAAGCCGCCGTTCGCGCCATGATGCGCAAACGATATGGACGCATCATCAATATCACCAGTGTCAGCGGCATCATGGGCAACGCAGGACAGACGAACTACAGCGCCAGCAAAGCCGGAATCATCGGCTTCACCAAGGCGCTGGCGCGTGAAGTCGCCGCCCGCAATATCACCGTGAATGCGGTTGCGCCCGGCTTCGTGCTGACCGATCTGACCGCCAATCTCCCACAA
>DATGQJ010000225.1:0-5825 GCA_035304265.1 Oceanobacillus sp. | reverse complement strand
AAGCTTGACATCAATATCATGCTTCTCACGGAATGAATCGACGTAGCGACGCACGGTTGGCACAACGCCAAGGTCGTCCAGCATCATCGGGCGCAGGTCGAAGATGAAATCGCGCACCTTCTGGAAGGTGATGCTGGCGACGTTTTTCAGTGTGTTGAGTTCTTCTGCTGCCCGCGCCGGGTTGCGGTCAAAAAGCCGCTGGCAGATTTCGGTCTGCAAAATGAAGTTCGTCAATGACTGCGCGGGACCATCGTGCATCTGGCGGGCAAGGCGCTGGCGTTCTTCTTCCTGCGCCTGAATGATACGGACGATATTGAAGGTTGCGCCACCTGCTGCTGCTTCTGAACTGGCGTTCGCAGTAGGTAAAGCGTCAATACCCTGCATTCGATTGAGCAGTTGTGATAGCAGCGCCTGAATGCTCTCAAGGTTCTCGCGGGTTGCCTGGAACTTTTCTAGCTGCCCGCGCATGGTTGTGAGGCGAAAACGCGCTTCCAACGCTTCGTCATATTTGTTGCGAATGTCTTGACGGGGGACAGTTTCAATGTTGTCCTGAATGGTGCGAAGCTCGGTTGCGATGTCGGCATTGCGCTGCTGTTCGCGGTCAACGACAAGCTGTGTTTGATCGATCTGGATCTTCAACTCTGCCAGCTTGTCCCGCATCCGTTTCATCTCCTGCGTGAGCAGTTCGATGAGTTCGTCTCTTGCTCTGGTATCGGCACGAAATTCTCTATCCATGGTTACACCCGGTTTGCTGTATCGCTATCCCAACTGTCTTGAATGCGAACCCAACCGTGTCGGAGCGCGGTAACTGCCGCCTGCGTCCGATCCTGCACGTTGAGCTTTTTAAGGATGGAGGTCATATGGTTCTTGACCGTCTGCTGGCTAATGCGCAGGCGACTGGCGATCTCCTTGTTGCTCAGTCCGTGCGTGACGAATTGTAGAATTTCCATCTCGCGTGGACTGAGGGGTAGATAATGCTCGTTGGGATCAATGATATACGGTCCCGTGATAGCTTCGACGTTAAGATTGATCCACGTCTGAAGCATCTGGCTGTCCATGCGCTCGGTACCCACGATGTAGTAGCCATTGGCGACTTCGCGGATCATTTCGACCAGTGCCTTCGGCGTGATGTCTTTTGCACAGTAAGCCGACGCTCCTGCACGCATGGCGTGTAAGACTTGTTCCGAATCGTGGTAGGCGGTGAGGACGATGACGGCGATGTCATCGCGTTCTGCTTTCAGCATCCGCGTGACTTGCAAGCCGTTCATGGAGGGGAGATTGATGTCAAGAAGAACCACGTCCGGTTTTTGCGCCGATGCTTCGCGTAAAGCATCTTCACCGTCTGTACACTGTCCAAGTACGTGAATGTCATCTTCCAATTCGAGCGCCATCCGCAGCCCGTCTAGGAACATTGGATGATCATCCACAATCAGGACTGAGACATGACTGGGAGTGCGGCGCGTTTCACGATCAGTCATAAACGATCGCGGTTTATCGGAAGTATTTGTCAACGTTCCGCTCCTCCCTTCACTGCTCCATGACCGATGGAGTGAATTTTTCTCATTATAGCGTCTGCTTACACTTTCTTACGTTAATGCTTGACACCTTTCAGCAATATTCTCGCGCAAAATGATCTTTGTGGCAAATGATCTATAACTTCCGCCGCCTGAACGTTATAATGAATTCGTAGATTTAAGCGAGGTTGGATTGCAACGTCACGAACGTAGTGGACTGGTTTATTATACCTTCGACCAATGGTCGGGATTGAAGCATGGGGTGTTCACGAGGCATGGCGGAGTAAGCGCCGAACCGTGGAATTCACTCAATCTCGGCGGAAATGTGGGCGATTCGCCTGCAAACGTGCGTTGTAACCACGAACGCATGTATGCAGCACTTGGCGTGAAGGGCGAACGCGCCTGTACTGTATGGCAGGTTCATAGCGCAGACGTGATCATTGCCGATGCCCCCGTGCGTGGACGGCGCTGGCTGGCTGCCGCCGATGCGTTAATCACGGATCGCGCGGACGTTCCGTTGTCTATGCGGTTTGCTGATTGCGTGCCGCTGCTCTTTTTTGATCCGATGCGCGGCGTGATCGGGATTGCTCACGCAGGCTGGCGCGGCACAGTGCAAGGAGTCGGATCGAACACGGTACGAGCGATGCAGCAGGCGTATGGCAGCCGTCCGGAAGATATTCAGGTTGGGATTGGACCCAGTATCAGCGCGGCGAATTATCAGGTTGGTGAAGAAGTGGTCAATGCGGTTGAAGCGTATTTTGGCAGCGTCGATGGTCTGATTCGGCGCGACCCGAATGACGGCACCGCATATCTAGACCTGTGGATGGCAAATCGTCTTGATTTGGAACGAGCAGGTGTACAGCAAATCGAAGTGTCTGGTATCTGTACTGGCGAAAGAGTAGACGAGTTTTTCTCGCACCGGCGGGAAAAAGGACGTACCGGACGCTTCGGCGCGGTGATCAGCTTATGACACAGATTCGTGAGAATATCGCTAGAGTGCAGGCAAATATTGCCGATGCATGTGCGCGTGCCGGACGGTCTACCGGCGATGTGACGCTGGTTGCAGTCAGCAAGACACATCCCCCTGAGGCAGTTCTCGAAGCTGTCGAGGCTGGTTTGCAACATTTTGGCGAAAATCGCGTAGAAGAGTCTGCACACAAGTTGCCGATTGTAAATGCCCAAGCCAAAGTGCCGTTGACGTGGCACATGGTTGGACATGTACAGAGCCGTAAAGCGAAGGATGTTGCGCCTTTGTTTCAGGTGGTTCACTCTGTCGATTCGCTGAAACTGGCGAATAAACTGGCAGAAGCGCTGCCCGAAGGCAAGCAACTTGACGTGTTCATTGAAGTGAACGTCTCTGGCGAGGTAAGCAAAGCAGGACTGAATGCAGCGGAGTGGCGAACTGATAATGCCGTTCGGGAAAATTTGGTACAGCAGTTCAGGGAGTTTATCGCCGTGCCAAAGCTGAACATTATCGGGTTGATGACGATGGCTCCCATTGTCGATGATCCCGAAGTCGCTCGTCCGGTGTTTATATCATTACGAGAACTCCGTGACTCGCTTGAGGAGGCGTTGTCGCAGCCGTTACCTCATCTGAGCATGGGGATGACGGACGACTACACCGTAGCAATCGAAGAAGGTGCGACGATGGTGCGCATCGGACGCGCCATATTTGGCGAACGACTGAGGTAAGACGAGGAAACCATGATCATTATCTACTATCTGCTGGTAATCTTTGAACTCATTGTGGTGGCGCGAGTGCTGTTAAGCTGGTTCCCCAACATTGATCGTAGCAACCCGTTGGTTCAGTTGGTTTTTGACATCACCGAGCCGGTGCTGCGCCCTATCCGGGACTTGCTGCCGCAGGGCATGATGCTTGACCTAAGCCCTCTGATTGTTATCCTGATTCTCAACGTGCTGATGCAGGTGTTGTTCTAATCTAGACAACTTCCCTACTTGTGTGGCGCTCAGGGGCATGATACCATCGAAAACAGGACTCTGCTGAGGGAGGCGGATATGCCTGTAAACCGCAAACTTGAGATCACTGATGCACGTGGCGGCGCTGCGTTGACCATCCGTGTTGTTACGCAGGCGGAAAAGACCGAAGTTGCAGGTGTGCAGGAAGACGGGCTGCTCAAAATTCGGCTCATGGCTTCACCTGCCGGCGATCCGTCTGCAAATCAAGAATTGGTTGAATTCCTCGCTGCACAACTTGGTGTGCCCGTCGATAGTATCGAGATTGTCGCCGGGGCAGGCGGGCGCGAGAAGATTGTGAGCATCGAGGGATTGACCAGCGATCAGGTTGAAGAACGATTGTACGCGGGACAGTGAGAACGCTTCGCTGGCTTCTTCTGATCAGTTGTGGGGTGATTGCAGCGTGTTCACCTTCGACCACGCTTGTCCCTACACTGACCCTCATTCCGGCAACGGCAACCCCCATACCTTCTCCGGTGCCGCCTACTGCTACTTTGGAAGAACTGCCAGACCCGCGAACGCTGTTCGCTACTCCTACAACCGCGCCGTCGGCGAATAACACGCCTCAGGCACTTATCGAAATTGATCCTATTGCGGCGGAACTGGTCGGCATTGCGCAGCGATTAGTGGCACAAGAGCTTGACCTGCCAACCCGCCGCGTCCGTTTTGTTGAAGCGGAACCTTATACGTGGACAGACAGCAGTCTTGGCTGTCCCATACCCGGTCAAACTTATACTGGCATACAGATAAACGGCTATCGCATTGTGGTGAGCGTGGGTGATGATGAATACATCTTCCACACTGACTTTGATAGGGTTCTCCCTTGCGACCCTGAGAATGAGCAGCTTCCCATTGAGGCAACGCCGGAAGTGACCGAAGAAGCAACAGAAGAATCGACGCAGGAAGCCACCGAGGAAGCCTGAGTTGTTCCGAAGATGAGAATTATCGAGGCGTGGATAACTGATCCACGCCTCTTTCTTTTATTTATAAGGGAGTTGGGAGTGGCTGCCCAATCTGCATCTGCATGTAGGCAAGTCCCTTATGGGCGGCGGCACGCACTTCATCCTGACGGTCTCGCAGTGCGCTGTACAGCGCCTTGGTCATGTTGGCAAGACCAAGTTGACCGAGATTGATCGCCGCCAGCGCCCGTACTGGAGGTTCGCCTTCCTGTAATGCACGCAGCATCATTTGCTGCGCTCCTTCGCCCGAAGGCATGGTTTCGCCTCTGCTGGCAGCCCATTCCGCCAGCCACGGGATCGACTGCAACGGTGGGTAGGGCGCGGTGGGGCTTTCGGCTCGCCCATACTGGATTTCCTGAAATGCCTGCTGCGCCGCCGAACGCACATACCATTGTTCGTCTTCAAGGAAAGCGCGGTAGATGGCGATGAGCGCCCATGTGGTGCGAATACGCCGCAAGCCAAAGACCGCCGCACGGCGCAGCATCATGTCCTGATCTTCGATGGCTTCATGGAGGATGGCATAGCCTTCATTGGGCATGGCGGCGAAGGCTTCCGCCATTGCCTGCCGCACCTGTTCCGAGCCTTCGGTGAAGGCGATCAACATGGTTTCCAATGCCTCTTCCGTGCCCACTGCGCCCAGCGCCATCCCTGCCGCCAACTGCACTTCCGCGACCTGATCCTGAATCAGAGGCTTCAAATCCCGAATCGCTTCGACATCACCTATCGCGCCCATACCGAGACAGGCAAGGCGGCGAATGTCAGGATTCATGTTGCGAACGGCACGACGGAAGATGAGCAGGGTGTTGGAATCGCGGGTATCGAGCAGGGCGGCGGCGGCGCGTTCCCTGATGAGCGGATACTGATTAGGGGCGACCAGATGATTGCCCAGATTACGTAGAACATCCCCGCGCCACGGCGCATCTACCGGCGCATAGGCAAGCAGACGGGCGAGATCGAAAAGATTGTTCTGCAAAACGTCCGGTGTCGCCGCGAGACGCCTGCGAATCAGAGTGTTCAAGGATGTGTGCAGGGCTGTGTAGGCGGCTGCCTGTTTCCACGTTGGATGATTGAGCTTGGCGCTCAATTCTTCGTCGGTTGCTTGTTTGAGGGTTAGGCTGGCAAGGTACGAAGCGAGCAGCGGGTGGCGGAACTGGTAGCGGTCACCCCGGAAGCGAATCAACATACCGCTTTTACGCAGGCTTGCCAGCAGCCGACCCTGCGCGGTTTTCATTTCCGCGTCTTCTTCCTCTTTCGCGCTCTTTTTGCGCTTTTTGTTGTCGGTTGCTTCTGCTTGCATTGCTTCGAGTGAAGGTTCGGCATCTTCAGCGGAAGTTTCGAGTGTATCCGCTGTTTCGGGTTCTGCGTCGCTCTCGCCGCC
>DATGQJ010000224.1:0-4053 GCA_035304265.1 Oceanobacillus sp. | reverse complement strand
TTCCTGAGTACAAGTTGCTGCCCAATATGACGGTGCTCTCGGTTGCGCCGATGCTTGCTGCCGTCATCAAGCGGGCGCACAAGGGCATGAGCGTGGGTGAGTTGTTCAACGAGTAGAGGGTAGGGGTAAGCAGCACTGCTTGCCCCTCACGTTTGCGGTTATTCCCACTCGAACGATGCACCGAGTGCCAGCAGAAAAATGATCCATAACGATGTGTTCCGCGTCGGTTTCACGCGGGGTCTGATCCTATGTGGTCGATGATCTTCTGAAACACGCGGACGAAGGTCTCTGTCTCGTCGTCATTCAGGTGCTGCGCGAAGTGGGTTTTGATTCCCTTGGCGTAGACGTGCCATGCGTCTCGTAAAGCCTGATGCCCCTTGTCAGTGAGTACGGCAAATGCACCGCGTCCGTCGGTTGGAGCAGTCTCGCGCGTGAGCAACCCTTCCGCTTCTAAACGATCCACCAGTCGGCTGACGGTGCTCTTGGTCAGGACGACCTTCCGCGCGAGTTCGGTCATGCGCAGCCGATGATCCGGCGCTTCGTAGAGTTCAATCAGCACATCGTACCACTGGAGTGGAACCTTTTCGGCTTCGCTGAGTTCTCGGTCAATGGTGTCGATAAGCAGGGCATGGGCGGTGATCAAGTTTCGCCATGCCGTGAGGTGTAAGTCGTCCAGTTTCTCGGTCATAAGTCCATGCTAACACAAGCTAGTTGCATTTGCAACTAAATCGTGATATGCTGATAACTAGTTGCATTTGCAACTACCTGCGCGTGGGTTTACCGTTCGCTTCTATACTTGGTGAGGAAACCGATGAAATACCCACTCATGCGAGTAGACGAAATCCCCGAAGAAGGCAGTCAGATCGTGGATTTCTTTGGCAGAACCGTTCACGTTTACAAGCGCAACGGCGTTCCGAAAGCGGTTGCCAACGTGTGTACGCATTTCGGCGGTCCGCTGGAATGTCAGGATGGCAAGTTCGTTTGCCCGTGGCACAATACTGAATTCTCGATGGAGGATGGGCGGCGGCTCAGTGGTCCCGCGCCGTCAAACTCTAGGCTGATGTTCCTCTCCACGCGAGTTGAAGACGGGGTGCTCACCTACGTGTGGGGTGAATAGAAACTCGAACGATGAGAGGGTGGATTCTGCCCTCTCATCGTACTCGCTGAACACAAGTTATCCCATTATTTGCGACGCCGTCGTCTGGTCAATGAAGATCACCGCGTCAAATACCTCAGCGAGGTTCCACGTCGCAAAAGGTCTTTCTGCCATGGATGTATCGTATACTGCTCCGATGCTGAGAAGCCGCTGCGACGCTATCCATTCAGGTGGATCAGTTGGCATGGGCAGAAACAGGAGTGGAATGCCCAGTTCGTGTAGGTAATGATCGTGGGTATCTTCCGGTATGGGTGGCACAGGAAATGCTTGCAGGCGGCGGGAAGTATGTTGAGCGGTGAATTCGCCTTGATAAGTCATCGTCCCAACCGAAACGAATTCCGTTCCGTACCATTGGTGCAGCATGTGTCCCATCGTTTGAACGGTGGTGTCGATTCTGCCCATGTGGAAATTGTGTCCCCACAACACGATCTTTGCGCCCGGATGCCGTTCTTCGATCAGCCAGCGTACATTTTCTGACATAAATTGATCACGGACGATGCTCTCCGTCTCGAAATCCAGCGGCGAATGTATCCATGCTTCCGCTTGAAGGGCGATTTGACTCATGTAGAGCGCTCGTACAAACGCTTCAGGCGACGAAGCTGATTCGTATTCCTCACGGTGCTCTATGAGGTGATCATATACATTTTGAAGGGTTTGGCGGCAGCGCTGCTTCTCGTCTTCGGAGCGTGTCGTGTAATTGATCTGCCGAATGCAATTGTAGTTTTCGGTAAGTGATGGTGATGCCCCGACCTGTCGCATATAGTCGAGCACGTATCGAATACCAGCTTCAGGAACGTTGATGTCAAACCCATAAAATTTGACCCGGTTCGCCGGATCGACGCGCTGATTGTGATCACGTAACCACCGCACGAGGTTCAGCGTATCCTGTGTGCCGACAGTCCAAAAACCGATAATCTGCTGATTGACCAGTGCAGAGGGGCTACCCTCACCGTACAGCACATAGCGGTTCAAACGTTCCACGTTGGCAGCGGATGCTTCGATAGCAATAACGTTGAAATCCATCTCTGTGACCAGAAATTCAATCAGCCGGTGGCGCACCACGTTGAATTCGTGTGTGCCGTGCGAAAGCGACAATACGCGCGTCACCCACGAGATCGCGGAACGGGGCAAGATCATCAAACCCGTTTCCCGGTTCAATGGTCTGCAAGGGGATGGCGTGGTTACGATACCAATCCACTATTTCTTCGGAAGCAGTTGTGCCACAACCTGAAGTGACAGTAGAAACGTGCAGAGCGCTCCGAACAGCGCCCGCGCGAAGCAAGCTGTGTACTTCCTGTTGAGCATTCACATCCTCGTCACTAGCAGTCAGACTTTAGCGGCTTGAGCGGCTGCGACAGGGTGAGCGAGCGCACCCACGCTTGATCGGAGAGCTGCTTGACGGCATCGGTGGTGAGGGTCGCGGTCAGGATTTCCTTGCCTTCGAGGTCACCTGTGACTGCGAGTTGGTGCAGGTATTCGGCTTCGGGCTGTTGTAGCGGGTGCGCCGCCTGAATGAACACGGTCAGCGCATCCTGATCCTGCGCCTTCTCCAATGCCATCAGGAGCGCCGTATCCATTTTCTGGTAGTTCATGCGTTTCTCCCCTCTACTCAGCAGCCGGAATACGACGCTCCGTTATTCCAACTGCGTTTACAGATTGAGCATATCTAGCAGTCCGAAACCCCATTTGGCGTCGAAGCTGCCCGCTTTCCGTCCCGGAATCGTGCTCTGCGCTTTGAGCAGCGCCTTCACATCGTTCGGGCGCAGAGTGGGATCGCGTTGCAGCAGAAGCGCCACCACACCGCTGATGAACGGCGTCGCCATGCTGGTGCCTGCCATTATGACGTGGCGAGCATCTATCATCATAGCACGGGGTGCATTGGAATCTGCTGAGAGCGCCGCGCCGATCATCGCGCCGGGCGCAGCAACGTCCGGCTTACGCGCGTTATCCCGGCGGGGACCTTCGCTGCTGAAATCGGCAATGTCGTCGAGCGTAAGCCCAACCGCGCGGCGGATGCCGTCTACGTCATTCCACTCGATCTTGGTGGTGTATGCGGCGACGGTGATGGCACTCGTCGCCGATCCGGGCGAACCGATTTTCACCCGGTCTTGCACGCT
Organism: Oceanobacillus sp.; assembly: GCA_035304265.1. Lineage (GTDB taxonomy): Bacteria > Chloroflexota > Anaerolineae > Aggregatilineales > Phototrophicaceae > Flexifilum. The sequence continues at coordinate 780 of DATGQJ010000224.1, read as the reverse complement.
GGTTCCGGTGAACAAGGTCGCTGTCGCAGGCTGATCATCCAGCGTCCATACGTCCAGCCTCCCGCGATTTGCCGAGGTGTTGCGGACGCGAAGCTGCCAGATACCGCCTTCTACCGCCGTTCCCAGCGCTGAAGGTCCGATTTCGACCAAGAAGTTGTGATCGCCATTGGTGGGATCAGGACCCGGTGTGACAATAAAGACCGTTGCATCGGGCAGGTTGTAACGGCGAATCGGTGAACCGCTGGCGAAGATCGGCTGGTAGGGGGTGACGAAACCGCCGGGAGAACGAACCGAAATCTCGAAGGTGCAGTTGCCCGGATACCAGCCGTTGAGCAGCGCCGTGCCAACTGTTCGTATCGGAATACGGAAGCGCATGGTGCGGTTTCCGTTGGCAGGGACGATACCCTGTCCGTGAATGTTGTCGTTGCCTTCGTTTCCAGCGGCGCAGCACACAATACGACCCCTGCCACTTTCCGCGTTGATCAGCAGCGAGAGCGGATCAGTGCCGTCGTGCGGGTCGAAGTGCCCGCCGAGGCTGAGATTGATCACCGCCGGACGCCCCATATCACGCGCCACGCGGAAGATGTAGCGGATGCCGTCGGCAATGTGGGCATTCTGGAATGAGGTTTTCACAATGACCAGATCAGCGCCCGGTGCGACTCCGCCGAAGGTCGCGTCATTGCCTGCCGCGATTCCGGCGACGTGCGTGCCATGTCCTTCAAAATCACGCGAGCCGGTGATTTGCGATCCGGTAAATTCGAGACCGTAGCCGCCTTCGGC
>DATGQJ010000223.1:0-9981 GCA_035304265.1 Oceanobacillus sp. | reverse complement strand
CGTTTCTCGCGCACCAGCGTGTCATACGCGAGGATCAACCCGGCGGAAAGCGGGGTCTTGCCACCCACCGGAATATTCGCCAGCGCCTTTTTCGCCAGCGTGACCGAATTGGTCGGCGGCAGCACCATCTGAGCGCGGTCTTTCTGGAAGACGATCAAACCCACGCGGTCACGGCGCTGGTAGGCGTCGGTCAACAGCGACATGATCGCGCCTTTGGTGGCGCTCATACGCTCGGATACCGCCATGCTCCACGAGGCATCTACCACGAAGAGAATGAGATTGGACGTGCGGCGAACGCGAACTTTGCGCTGAAGGTCGCTTTTCCGCAGCGCGTAAGCCATGCCGGTTTCGGCTTTTTGATCTTCACGAGCGCGTTGGAACGGCGCAGCGGCACGCAGTGTCGCATCGAAGGCGATGTCATCAGTTTTGCCACGCGCGGGACGCGCCTGAATGTAACGCCCGCGCTTGCGATCCGTGTGGGTGCGCGAACGGCGTCCTGCCTGCTTGCGCTCCATCTGGTCAAGCTGGGTTTGCAGTTTGCGCGGGGCGAATTCCGCGCCGCTTTCGATCTTTTTACCGCCTTCCCACCAGTAGGAGTCGCGGTTGTCAAAGATGTTTTGCGGTCCGGGATCGGTCTGCCCGAAATCGGGCATTTCCTCATCCGAGGACGTGGCTACTGAAGGGCTTTTTTTTTAACTGCCTGTTCCTGCGCCTGATCGCTGTGTTCGTCCGCCTCGTCGCCTTCACCCCATTCAGAGACGATCTGCTCCATCTGGCGCTCAACTTCGACCATGCTCATCTGCCCGTCGGTGAACGGACCACGTTTGAGACGGTGCGGGATCGCGAGTTCCAGCGCCAGCAGAATGTCCTGCTGGGTGATACGGCGGCGTGCTTCAAGAGCGCAGTGAGCGCGGGCGGTCTTTAGAATCACCATGTCGGCGCGATGACCGTCCACATGCAGATTGCTGGTCAGCGCCGCAATCGAGTACAGGTCACGCTTGGTATATTCCACCTGATCTACGAGTTCGCGGGCGGCGGTGATGCGCTCGGCGAGCCGCTGTTCCTCTTCCGCCCATGCTTCGCGGAAGCCTTCAGGGTCGTTTTCATAGGCGATGTGGCGCTGCACGATCTCCATACGCTCGGCGGGATCGTGAATGCCGCGCACATCGACGGACAAGGCAAAGCGGTCAAGGAGCTGCGGGCGCAGGTCGCCCTCTTCCGGGTTCATCGAGCCGACGAGGATGAACCGCGCCGGGTGGCTGAAGCTGATACCTTCGCGTTCGACCACGTTCACGCCCATCGCCGCCGAGTCCAGTAGCAAGTCAACCACGTGATCGTCTAACAGGTTTACTTCGTCAATGTAGAGAATGCCACGATTGGCAGCCGCCAACACGCCGGGGTCGAACTGGCGCTCGCCCTTCTGAATCGCTTTTTCGATGTCGAGCGTGCCGACCACGCGATCTTCGGTGGCGCTCACGGGTAGATCGACAAACGGAATTTTGCGGCGCGAGGTTGCCAACGTCTCACCGCGTTCGATGCGTTCACGAATAGTATCCGACCACGTTTCCGGGCGGTTGGGATCGTCATTAAATGGTGAATCGACAAAAACGTCGATTTCCGGCAGCAGCGCCGCCAATGCGCGGGCAGCCGTCGATTTCCCTGTGCCGCGCTCGCCGCGAATGAGCACGCCACCAATGCGCATGTCAATCGCGTTCAAAATCAGGGCGCGTTTCATACGCTCCTGTCCAACTATTGCTGTGAAGGGGTACACAGGGGGTCGTTTTGCCATGTGGGTTTACGCTCTAACTCTCGGATAAATGTCACCAGAGTGCATTATAGCGAGGGAAAGTGCGCGTGACAATCGTCATAATGGATTGGACTCAGACTTTTTCTCGCCCATCTTGGCTCGTAGCAACTCTTTCTTGCGCTGCAAATCTTTGAAAAAGTCGGTTTCGGTGATCTCTTCTACCTGTTTGTTACGCTTCGCTTGATCGATCTGAATTTCGAGCGTTTTCACCTGCTGCTTGAGCGCTGCCTCTCGCGCCTGCACTTCCACCGCCATGCGGCTAAAGACCCGCGCCATCAGCCCCAGTTCGTCCGAGTAGATTTGAATATTGGAAATCGACTCCGGTTTGAAAGGTTCCCCTTTTTCGACGGTTTCCGCCGCCGCGATCAACTGCCTCAGTGGACGGGTGATCCTGCCGGAGATGTAGAAAATGGTGGCAATCATCACCGGATAAAGGATCGCGAAGACCATGAGGGTAACTTTCAGCACTTCATTACGCACGTCGAGTACCCAGTTGGCGCTGATGTCCGCGCCGATGATGCCCACCACTTCCCCAGATGAATTGGTCAGCGGGGTGAATCCACTCGTCCGCACGGTGCCCTCACCTAGAAAGAACTGCTGAACGTGAAAGTCTTGCTCGTCGGAAAGGGCGATCTGCGCGGCTTCCGCCATGATGGTTTCAGCAGTGTCCCATACCCCTTCACTTACTTCGGGCGACGTGCTCACGAGCGTGTTCAAGCCGCCGTTTTCTGCGGGCAGGGCGACGAAAGCAATCACATCGCTGCGCGGGGGCAGTTCTGCGGCGGCAACCAGCGCAGATCGCACCCTTTCAAAGACTGCACTATCCTCGCCGGAAGCGTTGATCGTCAGCGCATCGTCACCGCTGATGAAAGAAGACGCATAATTCAGTACCACACTCAGGTCGCTTCGCAAGGCGTCTTCGGTCAAGCCGATGGCACGGGCGCGGAAGGTAGAGAGCAGCACCAGAACAAAGATAAGAACGGCAACGGTTGTGACTGTAAGAAAGATGATCAACAGACGAATACGTATCGGGAGCTTCTTGAACCAGAGTGGCATCGACTGTACTCCATGTTGGCAACTTCCCCTGAATCATACCGCATATGTAGGGAAAATTGTGGTAACGGGATCGATAGCTGGCGATTTACGTCAATTGAAATGTGTGTCATAATACAGAAATGTAAAATGAAATGGAGCAAGCGATGGCAACTTCCCCAACCAATAACCAGATTGCCGGACTGCTGGAACACATCGCCGATCTCTTAGAAGCACAGGACGAAAACCCCTTCCGTATTCGCGCTTACCGGCAGGGCGCACAGACCATCCGCGAACATGAAAAACCCATTGCAGAACTCATCCATCAGGGCAAATTCGACCAGATCAGGGAACTTCCCAACATCGGCGGCGGGCTGGCAGCCGTGATCGGCGAATATGTCTCCGACGAACGCTCTAGCCTGCTCGATGATCTAGAGGCGAAAGTATCCCCCGCCGACGTGTTCGAGCGTGTGCCGGGGATTGGCGCGGAACTGGCACAGCGTATTGTCGAACAACTAGATATTCGCTCGCTGGAAGAACTCGAAGAGGCGGCGCACGACGGACGGCTGGCAGAGGTGGAAGGTTTTGGAAAGCGTCGAATTGAAGCGGTTGAACAATCGCTTGCGGGCATGTTGAGCCGTTCGGCACGGCGTCAGCAGCGGGAACGACGCAAGGGGTCACAGCCAACCCAGCAAGATCGTCCATCGGTCAAGCTGCTGCTGAAACTGGACGCGGAATACCGCCAGCGGGCGGAAGCCGACAAACTGCCCAAAATCGCGCCGCGTCGATTCAACCCATCCAACGAGGCATGGCTTCCGATTTTGCGGACGGAACGCGACGGCTGGACATTCACCGTGCTCTACTCTAACACCGCGCGGGCGCACGAACTGGACAAAACCCGTGACTGGGTGGTGATCTACTACGAGCGCGACGACAAAGAGCGGCAGAATACCGTCGTGACCGAAACGCAGGGCGACCTCAAAGGCAAGCGCGTTGTACGTGGGCGAGAACGCGAAACCCGCGAATTCTATCAAGCACGGCAGGCGTAACTGCTCAGCGTCGGCGAATAGGCGCGGGACCGGTGGTCTCACGGATGATAATGTCCAGCGGCAAATGGACGTGACGGGGTTCGGGCGTTTCGCCTTCGAGCAGCTTTACGATGTATTCCCCCGCCGTAGACCCCATTTCGGTCATGGGGGTGCGCACCGACGTGAGTGGGGGGCTAGACATCGATGCCAGCGCAATGTCGTCGAAGCCCACCACTGAAACGTCATCCGGTATTCTCAAGCCACGCTCTTTAACGGCATCCATGACGCCAAAAGCCATCAGATCGTTAGAAGAGATGATCGCCGTCGGGGGCGAAGGCAGCGCGAGAAAATGCTCTGCCGCCTCTTTCCCGGTTTGCGGATACCAGCCACCCAGACAAACCAGTTCCTCATCAAACCCGATGCCAACCGCTTCCAAGCCTGCGCAATAACCGATATACCGATCAAGGGCAGTTTGCTTCTTCTGCGGTCCTTGAATGAACGCAATACGGCGATGCCCCAAGTCATAGAGATACTGCACGACCTCGGCGATTATGGCTTCGCTTTTCATCGAAATGATGTACTGGTTCGTGGTGTCCTCACCAACCGGATAATCCAGAAAGACCAGCGGGCGTTGAAAATGCTCACACGCTTCTTTGAGGGGTCCGGTAAAGTGGGAAGCGACGTTGATCAATCCCACGTTCTCATGGCGTGAGAGGATGTATTCAAAGTAAGCAAAATCCGCGAGATGCAAATTGCTCACCAATAGCTGCGACGCATAGCCTTTTTTGTGGAGGCAGAGATTCAGCCCTTCGATGATCTGCCCGAAATAATCGTAACGGGCAACGTTCCGAATGGTGTTCTCGATTGGATTGCCTTTCCAGACCGCACAGATGTACACCCCACCGCTTCCATCAATGGCGAGGGTGTCGATGATTGCCTGAAGTTTTTCACTGCGAACGGGCTTTTCACCGTACACGACGGCGTTCACATCGTCACTCGAAACCCCAACTCTGGCAGCGATTTGTTCGATTAAATCGAGTTTGGTTCTCTGCTTTACCATAATGAATTTAACGATGAAAAATGATTCTTTGATGATTCATTGTACACGTTTTTATCCATCAATAGATTGCGGAGTTGGAGTCAGAGCGGCAATCGTTCGGGTGATGGCGATGAAAGTCCCAACCTGCGTGCCTGCGAGTTGCGTTTCAATCTGTTGGTTCATGCGCACGACAGCGCTTGCCGTCAGTTCCGCGCCCGTCGCACTCATCCGAACTTGAAGTTGCAGCGCGGCAACCCCAAGTATCAGCCCCAGCGTCAACCCAACTGCCAATACGACGAGCAAGCGGAATGCTTTTGATGATCGGAACATTTGGATACCTACGTCTGTCCGGTCTTCGCCACGTTCATGAAATAACGTCCGCTGTCTTTCAGGATACGCTTCTGCGTGGTGTAATCTACGTAGTACAAACCGAAGCGTTTACTGAAGCCTTCCGCCCATTCAAAGTTATCCATCAGGCTCCACACGAAATAGCCTTTGAGCGGTACGCCATCGTCTATCGCGCGGGCGGCGGCTTCAAAGTGAGACTTTAAGTATGCGGTGCGACGTTCGTCATGGATTTGTCCATCCGGCGTCAGTTGGTCGGCGAATGCCGCCCCATTCTCAGTGATGTAAATCGCGCGTGGACTGTAATCACTGTGAACGCGCTTGAGCAGGGTATACAGCCCATCAGGGTAAACTTCCCATCCCATCTCGGTATATTCCCCTTCAGGCTTTTCCTGACGGGTTCGGATGAGCGCATTTTGTGCATCGTCCGCGATCACCGCGCGGGTGTAGTAATTGATGCCGAGAAAATCCAGCGGCACGTGGATGCGCTGCATCTCGCCGGGGCGGATTTCGGGCGCGTAGGGTTCGTAAAGCGCGACCATATCCGCAGGATAATGCCCACGAAACAGCGGGTCGAGATACCAGCGGTTGAAGAAACCGTCGAACCGCGCCGTCGCATCCAGATCGGTAGGTTTGGCGCTTGCAGGATCGGATGGCGTGAGGTTGAGCGTGATGCCAACCTGCGCATCCGCCGAGTTCTGGCGAATCACGGGCACTGCCGAGCCGTGCGCGAGATAAGCATGATGGGTGGCGATCAGCGCGGGGGCGGGATTTTCGCTCTTGTAACCGGGGGCATGAATCCCCATCACATAGCCGAGCCACGTGAAAACCCAGGGTTCGTTGAAGGTGATCCAGTGTTTCACCCTGTCACCGAGCGCACGGGTGAGGGTATCCACATAAGCAACGTAATCGTCGATGATTCCACGCCGCAGCCAACCGTCTTCATCCTGTAAGGCTTGCGGCAAATCCCAGTGATAGATAGTGACGTAAGGTGTGATTCCCGCCGCCAGCAGCCCATCCACAAGGCGACTGTAAAAATCCAGTCCCTTCTGGTTGACCTGTCCTCTACCTGTCGGGAAAATGCGTGACCATGCAATCGAGAAGCGATAAGCGTTGGTGTTCAACTGGCGCATCAGGTCGATGTCTTCGCGCCAGCGATGATAATGATCGCAGGCGATTTCCCCGGTGTTTCCATTGTAGACGTTGCCCGGTGTGGCGGAGAACGTATCCCAGATACTCACACCGCGCCCATCTTCTTTTACTGCGCCTTCGATTTGATAGGAGGCAGTCGCCGTCCCCCACGTGAATCCCTGCGGAAACGTTGCCAAGACACTCCTCCTATGGGTTTGCTGGTTAAAGAGTCACATCGTAATTGTAAAGCCAGAATTTACACTTATCCAACAAAAAGCTAATTATCGTCTCAGATAATTCTTATAGGGTAAGAGTAGACTAATGCTTGAACCTCTGTTGTGCCACCGCTGTTAACGGGTGGCTTTCGGGCATTTATCGTGAGGAAGAGGAGTTCTATGTCTAGTGCAGTAAGAAGGGCAATCTCACTTTTAGGATTGATCCTCATTGTTATAGCAGCATTCTACATTGGTACGGCAGTCACTTCCACGCAGGCGGTAGAAAGCGTGACTTGGCCCCCCACGACCGTATTACAGCAAGAAATTCCGAGTAATGCCTCAGAAGAAGAGCGTTTACTTGCCAGCATCTACAATCGGGTTGCGCCATCAGTGGTTTCGATCAACGTGGTCGCCCGGCAGTCCGGCATGAGTCCATTTGTACCGGACGATGAATTCGCGCTTGGCACGGGAACGGGCTTCTTGATCGACAATCAGGGACACATCGTCACTAATAGTCACGTCGTTCAGGGGGCGACCCGCATCGAGGTCAACTTCTTCGATGGGCGGATCACGCGCGGCGAAGTCGTCGGTCTCGACCCCGATTCCGATCTCGCTGTGATCAAAGTCAACGACATCCCAGCCGAAGAATTGCACCCTGTTACTCTGGGCGATTCGGACAGCCTGTTTATCGGGCAGGAAGTGGTCGCCATCGGCAGCCCATTTAATCAGCGTTGGACGATGACCTCAGGCATCATTAGCGCCCTTGACCGCGTGATTGAAGGGTTGAGCGAATTCTCGATTGGCTCGGTCATCCAGACAGACGCAGCGATCAATCCCGGTAACAGCGGCGGTCCGCTGGTCAACTTGCAGGGCGAAGTGATCGGCGTCAACTCACAGATCATCAGCCGCACGCGTAGCAATTCGGGTATAGGCTTTGCCGTTCCAAGCAATCTGGTGCAGCGCGTCGCCCAATCGCTGATTGAAGAGGGAGATGTCGAATACAGCTATCTTGGCATTCGCGGCGGCGCAATCACTTTGTCGTACATCGAGGCGCTCAACCTGCCCAACAATGCACGCGGCGTGGTCGTTGGCTTTGTTGAGCCGCGTGGTCCAGCGGCACAGGCAGGGTTGCGCCAACCCAGAAACGAAGTCATTGTTGACGGATTCCCGGTAGCCACTGAGGTAGACATCATCACTGCGATTGATGGCGAGCCTGTGACCGATATGGCATCACTGATTTCCTACCTCGCCGAAAACACCGTACCGGGGCAGACAGTGACTCTGACCGTCGCTCGCAACGGCGTCGATCAGGTAGAGATTCCGGTTACGCTTGGCGAACGTCCGGGCGGCAATTAGGCGACAACTCCACATTTCATAACTTTGCAGAGGGATACAGAGCAATCTGTATCCTTTTGTTTTCTGTTCATTATCTGTTTATCAGGCACCGGCGTTGGTTGTTCCCTCACGTTTCTGGCAAATCAGATATACTTAAGTCATCGTGGCTGGAAACTGACATAATGCAGTTTTGCAATTCAAGACGGAGTTTGCGGGAAGGTGTAAACCTCACCCCCCAGCCCCCTCTCCACTGCGTGGAGAGGGGGCGTCGAGCGAAGTGAGGCGAGGGTGAGGTTCAAGAATCTCCGCCTTATTTGTTAAAGCGCATCAACGTCGGGAATCCATAGGGGGATGCATGAGCGAATCGGAATGGGTGAGCCTGCGGCAAGCAGCCGAGATGTTGGGCGTCCACCCTGCTACAGTGCGAAATTGGGCAGATAAGGGCGATCTTCCTTCGCGTCGAACGCCCGGTGGTCATCGTCGCTTCCGCAAAAACGATCTGCTGCAATACGCCGAAACGCAGGGCGAACTTCAACCACTGGAAGTACAGGTGATCATCCAGAATGCGCTCGGTCAAACCCGAATGCAGGTTGGGGCACTCAATACGGAAGCGTGGTATGCCAACATGAGCGAAAGCACCCGCGAGGAAATGCGGTCGCAGGGGCGGCGCGTGCTTGAGGCGCTGCGCCAGTACGTCGCACAGGGCGCACCCGACTCACGCCTTGCCGAAGCGATCACACTGGGTAAATCTTACGCCCAATACCTGAGCAATGATGGCTTGTCACTGCCTCAGGCGGTGCGCGGCTTTCTCTACTTCAGTGATTTCGTGATCAACTCGATCCTCACGTGGTCGGAAATTGCGCCGCGCAGCGCTTCAGAGTGGGCAAATCTGCTGCGTCAGGTCAACACCTTCATTCACGCGATGCTGCTTTCCATCATCGAATATTATGAGGCAGAATGAGCGTCGATCCGGCGTGGGTGGCGCTCAGTCTGGTCGAACATCTCGGCGGGAAAAAGCTCCGTTCCCTGCTGGTACATTTCAACAGTGACCTTCACGCCATCCTCAACGCCGACGAAGCCAGCTTACGGCGCGTGCGCGGTATTGGCGCAAAAATCGCCGCCAGCATCCGTCAGATCGATCTGGCGCAGACTGAACGCCTGATCGCGCGTTGGGAAGCGAATGGCGTCCGTATCATCCCCCTGAACGATCCGGCATATCCCCCGATACTTCGTGCGATAGACGACGCACCCCCAACGTTATTCGTGCGCGGTATCTGGCGATCTATCCCGAAAGCGGTTGCGATTGTGGGCACACGACAACCGTCTCGTGAGTCTATCGACATCGCGCAGGAACTTGCTTACGAACTGGCGTGTAGGGACAACGTGATCGTCAGCGGGTTGGCACTCGGCATCGACACGGCGGCGCATCTCGGCGCGTTATCAGCGCCCAACGGCTACACACTGGCGGTGCTTGGCGGTGGGGTCTTAAACGTGTACCCGCCGGAGAATCGGGGGTTGGCAGATGCGATTGCCATGCGCGGCGGGCTGGTGTGTGAGGTCAATCCTTCGGCAGAGGCAAGAACGCCTGCGATTGTCGCCCGCAACCGCCTGATCAGTGGATTATGTGATGCGCTGATCGTGGTCGAGACCAGCGTTGAAGGCGGCGCGATGTACGCAGCAAAACGCGCCTTCGAGCAGGGGCGGCGGGTGTACGCGCTCGACAACGACGCCAGTGGCAACCGATTACTGATTGACGAAATGGGTGCTGTGGCGATTGGGTCAGAACTGCGTGAGGGGTGGGAAATATAAAGGGGGATGTGTCATCCCCCTTGGTGCAAACCGATCTATGCCGCCTGTGGTTTTCCGGTGAACGCATACGGCGTATAGTTCCGCGAAGCGAGTTCCCGGCGGTGCTGATCCCACAAGACGGGAAGCTGACCGTTCAATTCATGGAGACGGCTCATCTCATCAGGCGTCAGATGCCTTTTCGCCGCCAAACGGTAGAGTTCATGTCGTTCAGTGGCATACCGCTGAATCCGAGCGAACGTA
>DATGQJ010000222.1:0-7034 GCA_035304265.1 Oceanobacillus sp. | reverse complement strand
CTCTTCATAGTAGAGCAAGCCCGTCAGGAACAACTGGTCGCGCTGCGCTTCTTCCAGCACCGTGATCGCCTGATGACGGTTGCGTGGGTCGTGTCCCTTGTCCAGCTTCTTCAGCCGGATGATCGAGCCGTCGTGCATTTCGACCTGAATCGTCTGCCCTTCTTCATAATCGGCGGTGATTTCCTCGCGCTCCTGCACGTAACCCACCGGAATGAAGTCATATTCATGAAGTGGGATTTCGTGCTCTTTGCCGTAAGGATAGCTCTTGTTGGAATCGGGCGCGTTGTTGAAGGTCACGCACGGGCTGATGATGTCCAGCACCGCCGTACCGCGATGGCTGACCGCCGCCTTGAGCAGGGTTTGCACCTGCTTGGCGTCACCGGAGAAGCTGCGGGCGACAAAGGTTGCGCCGCCGATAATTGCCTCAAGGCACAGGTCGAGGGCAGGGAGTTCGTTCAAGCCGTAGTATTTCAGCTTCTGCCCTTCATCGGCTGTTGCCGAGAACTGCCCTTTGGTCAACCCATAAACGCCGTTGTTCTCGATGATGTAGACCATGGGAACGTTGCGGCGGATCAGGTGTTTATACTGCCCCAACCCAATCGAGCCGGTATCGCCGTCGCCGCTGACTGCGATAGTGATCAAATCGTTGTTCGCTATCGTCGCGCCCGTCGCCACCGACGGCATACGCCCGTGAACGGCGTTGAAGGCGTGAGATCGCCCCAGAAAGTAAGCAGGCGTCTTGCTGGAGCAGCCGATACCGCTCAACTTGATGACGCGGTGCATCGGCAGATTCAGGTCATATGCCATGCTGATGATCTGATTCGAAATCGAGTCGTGACCGCAGCCGGGACAAAGGGTGCTGGGACTACCCTTGTAATCGGTTCTTTCAAGCCCAAGTGCATTTGGCATGGTTTACTTCTCCTGTACCGGCTGTTGTTCCAGCCGCGTGATCTGAGCGAGAATCCACTGTGCTGTCATCGGCAGCGTATCGCCGAGCGCCAGTGAAATCATATGGCGGGTATCCTGTGGGATCTCCATACGCAGAATCTGGTGCATCTGCCCATCGAAGTTGTTTTCAATGACGTAGACCCGCTGATGGTTGAGCGCGAAGTCGATCACGTCCTGCGTGAGCGGCAGCGCACGAATACGCAGGTAGTTGGTTTGGATGCCTTCGGCGGCAAGCAGGTCGCGGGCTTCTTTCACCGCCGGGTCGTTCGAGCCATAGGAAATGATGCCGATGGGTTTGCTGGCGTCGTAATCGACCACAGGCTGCGGAATCAGTTTGCGAGCTGTTTCCAGTTTCTTGCGCAGTCTGCCGAGGTTATTCACCCAGTCGTCGCCGCGTTCACTGTAAGTTGCCTTCTCGTTGTGTCCCGTGCCGCGCGTGAAGTAAGCTGCGCGTGGGTGATCGGTGCCGGGTACGGTGCGATACGCCACGCCGTCGCCGTCGTAGTCCTTGTAGCGATACCATTCGCCGTGCTCTGCGATGAACGCCTCAAGCTGTTCCTTATTCAGCGTCTTGCCTTGTTTGATGGGTTCGGTTGGGTAGGTGAAGGGTTCACTCATCCACAGATTCATGCCGAGGTCGAGATCGCTCATCACGAAGATCGGCGTTTGCAGTTGATCGGCGAGATCGAACGCACGCCATCCGAACTCGAAGCATTCGGCAACGCTGTCGGGCAGCAGCACGACGTGTTTGGTATCGCCGTGACTCAGGAAATGAATGAACAGCAGGTCGCCCTGACTGGTGCGGGTGGGTAAGCCTGTGCTGGGACCCATGCGGGTGATGTCCCAGATCACGCAGGGGATTTCCGCGAAATAGGCAAGACCCGCGAATTCCGCCATCAGGCTGATGCCGGGACCGCTGGTTGCTGTCATCGCTCGTGCCCCTGCCCAACCCGCGCCGATGATCATCCCTGCGGCGGCGAGTTCATCTTCCGCCTGAATGACGGCAACGGTTTCTTTTCCGGTTTCCGGGTCGCGCCGAATGTGCTTGTAATCCAGAACCGCGTCAATCACGCTGGTCGATGGGGTGATCGGATACCACGCGGCGACGGTCATGCCGCCAAACAGCGAGCCAAGTGCAGCGGCTTCGTTGCCTGTGATGAGGATTTTGCCCGCCGTCAGGTTGAGCGGCTCAAAACGATATGGATCGGATTTGACCAGATTCTCCGCTGCCCAGTTGAAGGCGCGTTCGACCACGCCGAAGTTCATCTGGGCGGGTTTTTCTTTGCCGCCGAATGTATCCAGCAGCGCCTGACGGACGATGTCCATCGGGATGCCGAAAAGCTGTGCGCACACGCCCACGTAAACCATGTTGGCGATGCGGTCACGGAAATCTGAGGGGATATTTGACGCAGCGATAGTCTCTTTGACCGGAATTTCGTAATACACAATGTCTTCGCGGCTATGACCCCATTTCCATTCCTGCGGGATAATGCACACGCCGCCGGGTGGCAGGTTCTGGATGTCTTCGGCTGCCGTCGATTCGTTCATCGTCACCGCGATTTCGGTGGTGGCGCGGCGGGCGATATACCCATCTTTGCTTGCGCGGATGGTGTACCACGTCGGCAAGCCTTTGATGTTGGACGGAAATAGATTTTTACCACTGACAGGGATACCCATACGGAACAGTGACCGGATCAACACTTCATTCGAGGTCTGGCTGCCGGAACCGTTCTTGGTCGCCACCATCAGCGCGAAATCGTTGACGATAGGTTCTTGCTGCCCGTTCTGGTGGGCTTGTACGTTGGTTTGGAACTCGACTACCATAATCGCTCCTGAAAACGATCAGTGCGCTACACTGAAACTATGACTGTCAAAGTGTGGAAGTAGGGCGCGTTCTGAAATAGAAACTCCTTTGCCTAACCTATTTTTCGGAGGGCGAGACTGCAATACTTTGCATTCCGGGCTGGTTACGGATGAGGTGCGCATGTTCCATGAAAAGCTGACGTGCGCTTTCGTAATCACCGGCGCAGATAGCGTCAAACATTCGTTCGTGATACTGCCAGACCTGCTGTAAGTAGTCGTAATCGGTATAGCGGTTGAGTTCGACGGCGCTGTAACCATCCCAGTATGCTTCAAGGATTCCCATCACGAATGGGTTTTCCAACCGCTTGAAGATGCTGAGATGAAACGTGCGGTGTTCTTCATGCGGAATGCGAATGTGTCCGCCATTTTGATGCGCGTTCAGTTTGGCATAAGCAGAGGCAATGCATTGACGCAGTTCCGCTTTATCCTCGTCCAGTAACTTGCGTCCCGCCTCTTCCAGAAAAGCGACTTCGATGTGGTTGCGGAGTTCGCTGAATAACTCGAAGGAGTGAATGTCCAGCGCGAGGGCGAAAAACAGGCTGAGGCGCACCGCAGGGGTGAAGCTATACGGCTTCATCTTCATGCCCGTTTTGGAACGGACTTCGACAAAACCGAGGGCACGTGCGACTTCTAGCTGTTCGCGGACTTTGCTGATGCTGATGCCAAGATGTTCCGGCGACTGTAGCTCATTGATCGTGGGCAGACGATCACCGGGCTGGAAGCCCTGTTGTACCAGATAATCCAGTAATTCTGAGTCCAAATCGATTTCAGGCATGGGAAAAACAACTATTCATCAGATGAATCATATCAATGTGATGATAACTACTATACCATAAGCCCAAAACTCTGTCCATTGAGATTGTAGGAAATCACCAAACCTGAATGTGCAGCGTCGCTTTCACCTGTTCAAAAAGTGCATCGAAATCGCCGGGGTTGAACAGGAAGTCGGTTCTGTCGATTTCGGCAGTGAGGATCGGGCTGAGCGTCCAGTCGGCAATCCACGCTTCGTACAGTTGATTGAGTTGTTCGAGATAAGCAGGCGCAATGTTGCGTTCGTACTCGCGCCCTCGTCGGCGGATGTGATCCTGAAGCGTGTCCACGCTGGCGCGTAGATAGATCACCAGATCGGGCGGGGGAAGAAAGCTGCTCACGGCGCGGTAGAGGCGACGGTAGGCGTCGTAATCGCGCTCACTCATGTGCCCCTGCTGGTACAAATTGCAGGCGAAGATTTCGGCGTCTTCGTAGACGGTGCGATCCTGCACCACGCTACCGGGATGATCGACCAGTTGGCGGTGGTGTTCCAGCCGCTTGCCGAGATAGAACACCTGCGAGTGAAAGCTCCACTGCCGCATGTCGGCGTAAAAATCGGCAAGGTAAGGATTTTCCATATCGGCTTCGTAGAACGGTTCCCAGCCGAACGCCTCAGAAAGCAGGCGGGTGAGGGTGCTTTTGCCCGCGCCGATATTGCCCGCGATAGCGATGAAGTATTTGGGAGTGGTTTGTTCGGTCAAGATAGAGCCTTCAGAGATTGTTGAACCAGCAAGTGGAGAAAAGTACGTCAATTATAGTCCTCAGACAGATAACGCGGTACACCCAACCACAAAATATGTTGTAAAAATCTGTCGAAAAGAATTGCGTTTTTTCAGTTTTGGGCTTTGAATAGAGGTAAGTGAATCACAGACTGACCTTCATAGCTGAAGGTTGGCTGGAGGATAGATATGTCCAGACGACGGTATGCTCGCAGGCTCATGGAGGAGCCGGAGCACCTCTTGAAACCGAAGACAACAACCGCCGCTGAAACGCCGACGGTACAACGTGCCCCCGACGATTCGCTGGTGCAGCGTTATCTCTCTTCGTTAGGCGGCGGTCACTTGAATATGGTACAGCGGCAGGCAATGGCGTCGGAGATCGGGCGCAATTACGGCAACCAGTACCTTCAGCGCCTCATTGCCAGCGGCGGAAATATCCAACGCCTGTTTAGTGGCGGCGGTGTGCTTGACTTGATTGCTAACGTAGGCTCAGACGCCGCGAATATGGTCGGGGATGCCGCCAATGAAGCAACGAAGTGGGTGACGGAAGCCAGCGACGATGCGTTGGATTGGGTGCGGGAAAACAGCGATGATGTCGCTAAGTTTGTCGAAGAAACCAGCGGTGAAATGCTGAACTGGGCGGCGGCATCCGGCGGCGAAGTTTTCGAGTGGCTTGAGGAAACCGATAACGAATTTGTCGATTGGGTCAGCGATCTGGACGAGGAAGTCGCTACCGGTCTCGCGCAGGCGATGAGCGAAATCACTGAGCGCAACAAAGAAGCACCGGAATGGCTGATGGATGTTCTCGAAGGTCTGAGCGACAAAGGCGAAGAATCCGTCGAGCGGTTTGCGGGCGTTCTCATGGAGACGGTCAAGCAGGGCGGCGCGGCGCTTGAGAATATGATCAGCCTGATACAGCGGTTGGTCGGATTAGAAGGGCACACCGTAGATCGGGTGATGTCGCTCATCCAGCGAATCCAGCAGCAGGCAACCGCAGTTGTGGATCGGGTGCTGCTCATCCTTATTCAAGCGATCCCAAGAGGTGCAGCTTACCTCAACAAACTGGTGGACATCATCGACAAGGCGCTTGACCGAGAGCCAGCCGTACTCGAAGCCGTGCTGCGTGCGCTCGAAAAAGGGGATGCGCTGGACGAAGATAAGTTGATACCAAAATAGGCAGCACCACTTGAAATTTACAAGAGGAAGGATGGACGCATCTTTCCTCTTTTGTTTGTTTTGAGCGTCGCGCAATCTAACCATTTTCAAACATTCTCCTGTTAATTATCTGTTTATCAGATGACGCCTTGTCAATGCCACGGTTGCCACGCGCAAGTGTTATACTCATACAATTCAATCGCTTTGACTGAGGTGTGCGGTGACTTATCATCTGGATACCCTTGCTATTCACGCCGGGCAAGACCCCGATCCGGCGACAGGCGCGATCATGACGCCGATCTACCAGACATCGACCTTCGTGCAGACTGAACCCGGCGTCAACAAAGGATACGAATACAGCCGCAGCGGAAACCCAACCCGTGCTGCGTTAGAGGCGCTTATCGCCGCGATGGAGGGCGGGCGCTATGGGTTGGCGTTCGCTAGCGGTTTAGCGGCAACCGATACCGTGATGCGCCTGCTCAACCCCGGCGACCACGTGATTGTGGGAAACGACGTATACGGCGGCACTTACCGCCTGTTCGAGCGCGTGTTGAGTCGTTACGGCTTGCGCTTTAGCTGGGTAGATCTGACCAATCTGGACGAGGTTCGGGCTGCCTTCACCCCACAGACCCGAATGCTCTGGCTGGAAACCCCCACCAATCCGCTGATGACTCTGGCGGATATTCAGGCAATCAGTGACCTGACGCCTGAAAACGTGATCATTACTGTCGATAACACCTTCGCCAGTCCGGTCATTCAGCAGCCGCTTCTGCTTGGTGCGGACATTGTGGTACACAGCAGCACCAAATATCTCGGCGGGCACAGCGACGTGGTGGGCGGCGTGGTGGCGCTCAAAGACGAGGAACTCTATACGCAGTTGAAGTTCCTGCAAAACGCTATCGGCGCGGTGCCTGCTCCATTGGACTGCTTTCTCGTGATGCGCGGCATCAAAACGTTGGGCATTCGCATGGAACGCCACAGCCAGAATGCGCTCAAAATCGCACAGTTTTTGGAAGATCACGTGGCTGTGAAGCGCGTCCTCTATCCGGGAATCGAAAGCCATCCACAGTACGAACTGGCGCGGCGGCAAATGCGCTATTCTGGCGGCATGATCAGCATTCTGCTAGACAGCCCGGAAGCGGCGCGGCGCATGGTGAGCCGCACAAAATTATTCGCGCTGGCGGAGAGTCTTGGCGGCGTAGAAAGCCTGATTGAACACCCTTACAGCATGACCCACGCCAGCACCACCACCAGCCCGATTGCCGTGCCGCCCGAACTGGTGCGCCTGAGCGTGGGTATCGAGCACGTGGATGACTTGATCGACGATTTGCGTCAGGCACTCGCCTGACGCATCGTTCAACGATTGGTCAGGAAGTCCAACAGGTCGATTTTGGTGACGATCCCAACCACCTGACGATCTTCGCTGCCGGGAATGCGCTCGGTGACGAGCGCAACTGAAGTCGTGCTAAAGACACTCATCAGCGACTCAATCGGCGTTTCCGGGCTGAAGGTCGGGACGCTGCTGTCGATTACGCCCGC
>DATGQJ010000221.1:0-7685 GCA_035304265.1 Oceanobacillus sp. | reverse complement strand
AACTCTGCCACCGTGCATCTCGACGATCTTTTTCACGATTGCCAGCCCAAGCCCGGTTCCGCTGATGTCCATCCCCCGCGCTTTATCGGTGCGGTAGAAGCGGTCAAAAATCGCGGGTAGATCGGCTTCGCTGATACCGATTCCGGTATCCGTGATCACAACGTCGATCCCGTCATCCTGTACTTCAGTGGTCACGCGCACCGAACCATCATCCAGCGTGTACTTGAGCGCGTTTTCGATCAGATTGACGAATGCGCGGCGAAGCTCGGTTTCATTCCCGGAAATCGGCTGAAGATCGTCCTGTAGTTGAAGCTCGAAGGCGATATTTTTCTTGTGCGCGGTTTCCCTGAACTGCCGTTCAATGTCGGCAAGCAGGAGATTAATCTCAATCGTGCCACGTGTCAGTTGAGGCGTGAAATCCAGACGGGACATCGTGAGGATGTCCTGAATGAAGCGTTCCAGCAGCAGGGTTTGGTCGCGTATCTGTTGCAGCTTCTCTTGTTGTCGCTCAGGATCGGTCAGCCGTTCGAGCAGGTAAAGACTGGTGTTGATGATCGAAAGCGGCGTTTTCAAATCATGCGAGATATTGCTGAGAAACTCTTGCAATAACCTGATGCGCTCTCGCTCCAACGCGAGATCGAGGGCTTGCTGCTCCGCTTTTTTGCGTCCGGTAATGTCGCGTATTGCGGTCACACGCACGTCACGTCCGTTATGGAGCATCGTCCTGCCATGCACTTCCACAGGAAAGTCCGTGCCGTCGGCGCGGAGCGCGATATGGTCATAGGGTAAATCGTAGCCCGATTGGATCTTCTGCAACACCAGTTCGCGTGATTCAGGTGCAACGAAGTCCATCACATCTCTTCCGGCAAGCGCGGCACGATCACAGCGCAGCATGAGGGCGATTTGCTGGTTCGCCAGAACGATTTTGCCTTGCTCGGAAATGATGATGCCTTCAAAGGTAGCGTCCGAAAGCTGCTGCAATTCTTCTTCGCTCTCGCGCCGCAGCTTTTCCGCCTGCTTTCGCTCGGTGATGTCTATGGTGGCTGCCTGAATAGCAGGTATGCCTTGATAGACGATCTGGACTGGAAAGACCTCTGCCCAGCACAGCGCATCATCTTTGCGGCGCAGTCGAAATTCGTACCGGGAGGTTCCGGTTTGCAAAGGGATTGGCATCGCGCCAAACAAGCGTTCAAGATCGTCAGGAAAAATGATCGCCATTGGATTTTCGAGCGTCAGTAGCTCCTCCACGCTGTAACCGAGCATCTCGGCAATGGCGGGGTTTGCAAAGACGATGCGCCCTTCCTGAAAGATCAACAAGCCTTGTAGGGAATGCAAAACCAGCGTGCGGTAGGCTTCTTCGGCACGTTCGCGCTCTCTGTTTTCTCGCTGAAACTCCTGATTGCGCTGCATCAAATCCTGCTCGTTGCGCCTTGCGCGTGCCAATGCATCGTTGATCTGTCCAGTGGCGAGATTCACGAGTACAGCCGTGATGTAAAAAAAGAGAACGTGAACCGCCCATCGTAGAAAGGCGTCATCAGAGGAATAAAGCAAGACATCTTCGCCTGCGCCCCGGTTCAGGATCAGTAAACCTGCAAGGCTGCTTAAGGTGGCGAAAACCAGTCCTGCACGAGCGCCGATTAAAAATCCGGCGATCATAATGACGATGAGATAACCGGTAAAACTTGAGTGATAGATGCCCTGTTCGCCAAGCATGGTTGGCAGCGTAAGGATCACCCACAGAATACAGACAAGCGCGATGCTTGCTAACTTGACCTTGCCGGATAAGGCAATGAAGTTGACGATAGCCATCAAGAGGAGGGTGAGGAATACATAGGGGATACTGCGCGTCTCGCCGAAGAATAAGACCGAGAATAGTCCATATGCGGGAGAAAGCACTGCGCAGGTGAGGGTGATGGTATACAGCAGTTTTGCAACGCGAGTTTTATCTTCATCGGGGAAGACGGGGGAAATCAGGAGACGGCGAACCCAAGTGCGCATGAGTATTGTTCTTTGCTACTTGGCGTAATGGTAGTACGATTTTATCCACGAAAAGGTACGGTTTCACACATTTCCTTTTCGATGGGCTGTTGGCTGAAGGTAATCCTGATATGGAAGCGTGTCCTGAATGTGGTGCATCTTGGGCTGATGGAAAGACTTGCGAACAAGACTTTCATCAGATGCTTTTCTGGGAAGCTGAAAATCCGGCGCTTGGGGTCGTGCATCACCTGATGGTACTGTGCTATCACCTGCAACATCCGAGCCTTTATTCGCCGGATGGAATAAAAACCGGAAAAGATTTGCTGGTTGGATTTTTGGAGCAAGGATTGTCCCCTCAGGAAATCCGGCGGCGCAACAGTGCCCAATTAGACTCTGGGGCGCGAAAATTCAAGATCACGGCACGCCCCGGTTCAATTGGCAGCTATGAGCATCCGGTAAAGTGGACGATGACGGCAGCCGACGTTACCGCAGGCGGCGCTGATCACTATATCGATAACGTGCAAGCGTGGGCACGTTCGGTATATGATGCGCTCGTGAAGTCCGGTAATCTCACTTCCGTTTGAGGATTCACCACATCCTTTTTCTTCCGCATTAATCCCCGTCTAAACATTCTGTGTCACACTAAATTTTATTACAAATGAAATGAATAGGATGTGAACATGACGGTCAACGGTAAGGTGGCGCTGATCACAGGTGGTGGCTCTGGCTTGGGCGAAGCCGCCGCGCGAATACTGGCGCGTGAGGGCGCAAAAGTGGCGGTGCTTGGACGCACAGAAGATGAGATCAAAGCAGTCGCTGACGACATCAATCAGGCAGGTGGAGAGGCAATCTCCGTCACCGCCGACATCTCTAAGCCGGAGGATATGCAAAAGGCAGTCCAGCAAGTCATCGACAAATGGGGTCGGCTAGACATCCTGTTTGCCAACGCGGGCATTAACGGCGTGTGGGCACCCATCGAGGACTTGAAGCCGGAAGAATGGCAGCAAACCATCAAGGTCAACCTCGACGGCACGTTTTATACCATCAAATACGCGACCCCGTATCTCAAAAAACAGGGCGGATCGGTCATCATCACGTCGTCGGTGAACGGCACACGCAATTTCAGCAATACGGGCGCGACGGCGTATTCCTGCACCAAAGCGGCACAAGTAGCAATGGCGAAGATGCTGGCGCTGGAATTTGCCAAACATCGGGTCCGGGTGAACGTCATCTGCCCCGGCGCAATCGAGAGCGAGATCGACGAAAACACCGAAAAGCGCAACGTCGAGCGTGAAAAAGAGCCGGTCATCTATCCAGAGGGACACATTCCACTTACCGATGATAAGCCGGGTGAAGCGGAGGACGTGGGCGAACTGGTGCTGTTCCTCGCTTCGGATCGATCCAAGCACATCAGCGGAACCGAAATCTGGATCGACGGCGCACAGTCGTTGTTGCAAGGGTAAACCTGTTTCGCCTTGCATCTGCCCTGCCTTTGCGGTTCAATGGAGTGACACACAAAAGGGGCAGATCATGGCGTCGGATTCGGTATCGTTTGACCGCGCTGTCGAATACTACGATCAAACACGGGGGTTCCCGCCCGGCGTGGACGCAGAAGTGGCAAAGGCGTTCGTGCAGGCGGGCAACCTGACCCAGACCAGCCGCGTCCTCGAAATCGGCGTCGGCACCGGACGGATCGCGCTTCCGCTGGCGCGGCACGTCAAGGCGTATTTCGGCATCGACCTTTCCGGCAAGATGCTCGGCAAGCTGCGCGAGAAGCAAACTGACGAACCGCTGTACGTCGTCATAGGCGATGCAACCCATCTCCAATTTGATACGGGTACATTCGACGCGGTAGTGGCGGTACACGTCTTTCATCTCATTCCCAATTGGCGCGACGCGCTGGCGGAAGTCGCGCGGGTATTGAAGCCTCAAGGTCTGCTGCTGCACGGTGGCGGGCGAGGTTCGGGCACAGATCGATTGAACGAGTTGTGGCGTCAGGCGATAAAAGCACAGCGTCATGGTCCTTTTCCGCGTGGTGAAACCGAAGCATTCATCGAGCACGCGGGGTGGTCGCGCGTGGGAGAAGCCGTTCACCGCTATTCTGACGCAAAATCGCCGCAGCAGTTTCTTGACAGCATCCGTAATCGCCTGTGGTCAAGCTGCTGGAGCATGAGCGATGAAGAACTCGACGCAGGCTATCAGACCATGCTGGCATACGTCCGCGAGCATTATCCCGATCCAACTCAACCCGTCGTGAATGAGTACACATTTCACATCGGGGCGTATCGTCGTCCAAACCCTTGAACGTCCTCCACGCCACCCCCTACTATGCCCCTGCTTATGCTTTCGGTGGTGTGGTGCGTGCCGTCGAAGGCATGGCAACCACGCTGGCAACGCGCGGGCACAACGTCAGCGTTCTCACCACTGATGCCCTCAGCCAGACAGAGCGATATACAGGTGCGTTGGAGACGGTTGAAAACGGCGTGCGTGTGCTCCGCAGCCGCAACTTGTCGGTCTGGCTGCGCGGACGGGCGAACCTCTCGACCCCTTTTGGTATGCGGCAAATTGCGCGTGATCTGATCACATGGGCTGATGTCATCCACTGTCACGAATTTCGCACCGCTGAAAACCTGCTGGTTACACCGCTTGCCGCAAAGCAGCACAAGCCGCTTATCCTCTCACCACACGGCACGCTGACAACCAGCACCGGACGCGGAATGCTCAAAGTGTGGTGGGATCGCCTGCTTAGTCCTGCTGTCGCACGGCGCTTCCATACGGTGATCGGGCTTACGACGGCAGAACTGAACGACGTGCAATCCCTGTGGGCGCAGTTCGGCGCTCATGCGGAATTCGCCGTCGTGCCCAACGGCGTTGACCCGGACGCCTTTCACCAGACGACGGGAGATAACACGTTCCGCGCCCGATGGGGCATCGGTGAGCACGAAAAAGTGGTGTTATTTCTGGGACGGCTTCATATCCGCAAAGGCGTAGACGTACTGATCAAGGCGTTCAAAGCGGCGAATCTGCCGGACAGCCGCCTTGTCATCGCTGGACCGGATGAAGGAATGCTGCCCGTCATCACGCCGATGCTGGACGAGCGCATCATCGCCACGGGCTATCTGGACAGTGAGGCGCGGCGTGCAGCACTTGCAGCGGCGGATCTCTTCGCACTACCCGCCACCGGCGAGGGGCTTTCGATGGCAGTCTTAGAAGCGATGGCGACGGGGCTGCCGGTGCTGATCTCGCCCGGTTGCAATTTACCCGAAGTGGCGACTTATACGGCGGGTTCTATTGTAGAGCCGCAAGTCGAGCCGCTTAAGCAGGCGTTACAGTCCATGCTTGGCGATGAAAAACGGCTTTCAGAGATGGGAACGCAAGCGCGGCAACTCGTCCTCGAACGATTCACGTGGGCGCGTGTGGCGGAGCAGCTTGAGGACGTGTATCGAGTCCTGTGTTACGATTCTTTGGGGTGAATAATC
The DNA here is from genome assembly GCA_035304265.1 of Oceanobacillus sp. Lineage (GTDB taxonomy): Bacteria > Chloroflexota > Anaerolineae > Aggregatilineales > Phototrophicaceae > Flexifilum. Next base: position 2,229 of record DATGQJ010000221.1, on the reverse strand, counting down.
AATGCGAGGTAGATCACAGTTGGAGTTCCAATGATTACCGAAGAGGCGCTGCTGGAAGCCGGAATTATTTTCTTCTTGCGAGTGCTCAACAATGGAATAGGCACGATACGCCTGATTTCACTCTCGCGCCAGCAGCGGTTATTGACGATTACACTCGGCTTTTTTGAGACGCTGATCTTTGCGGTGACGATTTCGGGAGTCGTGACCGACCTGACGAACGTTCTGAACCTGCTCGCCTACTGCGGCGGATTTTCGGTGGGGACTTATCTCGGCATGTTGATCGAGGCACGGTTTATCACCAGTTTTATGTCGGTGAATGTCATCTCGGCAACCCACGGTCACGACATCGCCGTTGCGCTGCGTGAACACGGTTTCGGCGTCACGGAAACGGTTGGGGAAGGCTTAAACGGAAAGGTGATCATGCTCCACAGCGTCGTCAACCGCCGAGATATGCCCAGAGTCGTCCAGACGATTAACGCCAAACATCCGGAAGCCTTCGTCTCGATTGGAGAAGCTCGCAGCGTTCATCACGGTTGGGTGCGGGGCGTGCGCAACCAACCGACACCGTAGAACAGGTCGTATGGACTTGATTCAGGATCACGTGTCCTTTATAATGGGTTTAAATTGAGGAGTCGCCAAGTGGTAAGGCAGCGGACTTTGGATCCGCCATTCGTAGGTTCGAATCCTACCTCCTCAGTTCACGAGAAGCGCCCGAAGGCGCTTTTTTTATTCCCTCAGCAGCATTCAATCCTATTATACTTTCTAGCGCTTCCGTAAAGTGACATGTTCGGACTGTGGTGGTAGTGTGGGCAGCGAGAACGCGATCACTCCTGCAACCAGAAAGTTCCCAGTTCATGTCACAATCAGCAACGTGAAGTGGTGCTTGCCCGACTGGTGGCAGACGATCAGGAACAGGATGTCGTGGGATAAGAGTGTCTTCTTCATTTACTCTATCCGCTTGACGCCCATAACCCAAAATCCCAGACGAGTTGATGATTTCCGCTCGCGCTGATCGTAAATACTCCGTCTGCATGTTAAAGTCAAAATCTACTCCGGTCACCTGTAGTGGGTGCAGTCTAATCCTCAATGAGACAAATAGGAGTAGGGACAATGGCTGAAGTAAGGACAACATTTGTAGCAAAAGCCATCTATGGCTTAATCACGGTACAGGCACTCCTCGTGGTGATGGATGAGCACCCACCGACCCCATTGGGTGGCGCAATGACGCTCATTGGGGCAACGTTCGCCGTAGCTCTCATCGACACTTACGCCGAAATCATCGCTGAGGCGCTGGCGCAAAAGCATATGGTAAGCCGTGATGAAGTCCGCGAGATCTTAAGATCGGTAAGCCCGGTCATGGTGGGATCGCAAGCACCCACGCTCATGTTTCTCTTGTCTGCAATCGGACTCTGGTCGGTGGAGCAGGCTATCCAATTTGCCCAGATTGTGACTTTCCTCTTCTTGTTTGTGTTCGGGGTACATATTGGGCGGCTGCTGCATACCCATTGGTTCCGGCAGGTGTTAAGCGGCATTTTCCTGGTCGCGGTTGCTGGCATGATTGTCGCCATCAAAATACTCTTCCACTAAGAATTTTCCCTGCAAATCTATATGAAGCGGGCTAGAGTGTGTTATGTACTTTGATGTCGAGATTGCCCCTCACCCTGCTTGCGTCGCTTCGCTTCGGCAAGCCGTCCCTCTCCTACGTAAACGGCTGAGGGGGCGACAGTAACGTCAGAGGGGAGGGGAAGCCAACAGAAAGGCTTGACGCCCCTCCCGAAAAATACTCCACTGCCGTCTGGAAGTGCCATCCCAGCGCCGCTTGCCCCGTGCCGCCCAGCCCAGCGCCACCACCGCCGCCCCGAGCCACAGCATCCAGGTATACGCCACCACCAACAGCACCCACAACCGCGCCATCCGCTCCGGGTCGGTGCACTGTGCCGCTTCCACTTGCCAGCCATGTGACTTCAAATCACGGAACGCCTCTTCTACCCACATCCGCTGGGCATACTCCCAGCCACTCAAACTGTGGTCATTGGTCACCAGTGCCCAACGCTCTTTCGCCTGGTTGCCCCATAACACCCGCACATGCGCCGGGATTTTGCCCCGCTTTTTGAACACCTTGCCGCTGGCGGCATAGCGGTCCCCCGGTTCCCTCACCTGGTCATAAAAACACACCGCTTCCCCACTGGGCAACACGATTTTGCTCTGTTTGGTCACCCGAAACAGAAA
>DATGQJ010000220.1:0-6030 GCA_035304265.1 Oceanobacillus sp. | reverse complement strand
CCCGCACGACACGGGGATAACCTGTATATTCCGTCTCTTGAAACGTAAATGCCTGATTCCAGGGTTCGAGAATGGCGCGTATTGGCTCATCCGTCTGGAACTCGTAGCGTAGTCCGTGTGGCGGTCTGCGGGCGCGGTTTTCGGCAAAGTAGTGAATCACATTCAGCAGATCAACCGGACGCACGTGGAAGGTAAACGGCTTCATCGCCAGTGCGCTTTGCACCTGCAAAAAGCCCTTCACCCAACCATCCGGCAAATCAACCTTTTGCTCGAAGTGTGCGGCATGTTTTACTGCGCCTTCAGTTTGAACACCGAAGCCGCCAGCGCCTATGCTGAACGTGGTACGCCGAGAACTTCGCAGGTTTTGCAGCGCGGCGCGTAGCGCAAAGGTGAAGTCGATGTTGGTTGTGCCGTAAGTTGGCTCATAGTCCACTTCAAAGGCTTCATTCTTCGCGGAGAGACGCACGTATGCCGAACTATCGTTGCTAAAAGCCTCAAAGAAAACCTCATCAGGGTGAACCGTGATCACCGGGTCAAGCAGCCGTCCACGCATATTCCAGCGAAAATCGCCGAGAATGACCTCGTGCATGGCGATCATCAATTGACGCATCAACACAGGTTCCCGAACCTGTCCACTAAAGGAGACTGGTGCGCGGCGCACATTTGTCGCGAAATCCAACGCCGACGTGCTGAAAGTAGACAGAATAGCGGTACGGGAGTCGTAGGCAAGGTCTACCTGCATGTTATTCTCCTACTGCGCGATACGGACATAGGCAACGGCGATGTCGTCGGGAATGGCGCGGCGGGCACTGAAATCCATGGTTTCGTTCAAGAGCGGCAGAATGCGTTCCGCAGCCTGTGCGTCTGCACGTGCCGTCATCTCTAAACAGGCGAGTGCTTTGCGTTTCGTTTGCTTCCGCGCATTGCCCAGCAGTAGCGCACGAAAGGCGGGCAAGTTCTCGACCACCCGCTTGGCAGCAGCCTTACCGCTGCCGGAAAGCATATCTAATGCCACAATCTGCACGTAGATGTTCGGCGATTCCAAGAGTTCGGTGATCCCTTCCGGCGAGTGATGCCAATCGTCTCGGTGGCGTTCGGTGAGATACGTCCAGATGGGGTTATGCTCCAGCCGGAAAGAGCGCCAATTCCAGCCAAGTTCGAAGGGATCAATATAACTAAACACATGCGCGGCACGACGCACGTAGGTCATCGGCGACTCGGCGTAAAGACGATCAAAACGCTCGGTGGCTGCCTTTCCCATCTGCTCGATCTGCTCGCGTGCCGTCTGGTCTGGTGCGGTGGGGCGTAGCGGACTGGGATCGGGATACGCGCGATAGATCAGTGGGTTGATGAAAAGTAGCATCCGGTAAGTGAGAAAATCGAGAAAATCCTCGTCTCGGTTCTCTTCTGCCAATCGGAACAGGTCCAGTGATGGCGCTTTCAGAAATCGCTCTATCAGAGGACGGGCGGCAGCGGGGAATCGTCGGTAGAGTGCAAGGGCGGTCTTTTCGCCAAAATTTCCAATGCGGTTATCTTCCGGCGTAAGATAGGCAAGCTCGGCACGGAATTCTGCTTCGGTGTAGGGACGAGTCGCAAGTTGCTCCAACGCCTCAATCCAATAGCCTTGTGCATGGGTTGCGAAAATGAAGCGCGAGTAGGTCGCTTTGCTGGTATATTGCTGGATTGCCGTGCGTAATTGGTCGTACTGCGGCATTCTTACATTTGCACGCAGAACGCCTTCGCTCAGGATAAATGGCATCACCGCGTCGCCATATTTTTCGACCAGTCTGGCGAAAATTTCCAGATTGTCGAAATAATGGAACTCTCGTTTGTCGATCTGCGCCAGTTCATGGGCAACCTCGCCGGGTGGAGCATCCCGAATGATGAGCGATTCAAGCCGCTGTCTAAGATAGGTTTCTGGTGAGATACCGCGATTGATCGCCTCAATCAGTGCAGTATCGCCGTTTGCCCTTGCTTCTTGCTGGAGCCGATCATAGAATCGCCTGTCCCAGTAATTTTGGCGCACATGTGCCATGACGAACTGCCGGAACAGATCGGGATTGCGGCGGTAAAGCTCGGTTGCCAGATCATCGGGTAATGCATCCCAACGACTGGCACGGCGGGTCAGCGCGGCGTGCAGGGCTTCGTCACTCAGGTTTGCCCGCAGCAATTGCGCGATGTCGCGATGCCAGGTATCCCGGCGATAAAACTGTGCATAAAGATCGCGGAAAAGCTGATCATGTCCATCAGCTTCGACACGCGGGAGGAATTCGTAGACAAATTCACGCGATTCCCATGTTAAGTGACGGGTGATAAACGTCCCGAAAAATTCCGGGCTGCGCTTGTACAATGGCGGTACCCAGAGATTTGCTCGCCGCGCGAATTCCTGCGGCTGACGGCGGGCAATCCCTTGCAGTTCGCGCAGGAGGGTTGCTCTATCGATATCGAGCTTGAACAGTGATTCCAGGCGTGAGGTGGTCGTCCAATCCAGATGATTCTCGAAAAATGGCAGCACGGCTTCGCCGTATTTGCGCATGAATTCCACTAGAATCGTCGGGCGAATGTCGTCTGTATTGACGGGCTTGCGCTTGTCCAATTCCTCTAGAATGCGATCTGCCGGAATATCCTGCTCCAACAACCGCTGCATCTCTTGTTCCCATGCTGGCGCAAGGGCAACTTTACGGAACACACGTAGAAAGAAATCCATATCTCCTGATTCTTCAATTGCCCGCAGCAGTTCGGGGTAATGCCCGCCTTCAGGGAGATAACGCCAGATAAAGTCCGAAAAATAGTGTGGGCTTCGCCGGTACAGGGCTTCGGCTGCCTCGTCATTGATGGTGGCGGAAATGCCGTAGCGCCGCTCACGCCGTATATCCAGCCTTTCTAATTCACGCAGCACGGCGCTGGTGCTGCTGCTTGATTGAAGTACGGCGAGCAGATCGGCGTTCCAGTCCGATGCCCACAGGCTATTCGCATAAAGACTGCGATAGAAATCGTAGCGACCATCCAGCCGTGCTTTTTCCAGCAGTGGCGGAATACAGGCGGAGCGTTCATCAATATGGCTGAGAATAAATGGCGCAAAGAAATCGGCGTCACGCTCGTAAAGCGTCATTGCCCAGCTATCGGCTGTGCGGCGAAAACTTCGCCATGCCCGGTTGGATATGAGTGTCAGTTTTGCCAATAATTGCTGGTTGTCTGCCTCGGATTGAAGTGCTGCTTCGATACTGCGACGCACATACAGGGTCGAGAATTTGTTCAGGTAAGGCATCACCGCGTCGCCAAAGACCCTTACCAGTTCATCCTGTAGTTCCGGGTCAAGTTCGGCATCCGCGCGGTCCAAGTGGCGAATTTGTAGTTCATGGGCGATATTGCTCGGACGTTCGCGCAGCAGACGACGGACCTCAGTGTGCCATTCCTCAAGGGTGGCAAAGCGGCGAAACAGTTCTGTGGCAAATGCCGAATTGGGCTGCTGCCGGGAGACTTCTGCGCGAAACTTATCAAGCGTTTCGGAGGGAAGGAGAAAGCTGCGTGGATAGCTATAATGCGCCAGTTCATGTCCATAGCGCTGACGAAAGGCGTCCGGATCGCGTTGATAGAGCGCAATCAGCACGGTTTCCTCTATCGTCGCCCATTGTCCTTTACGTAGGGTAATGCCCTGTGCGATAGTGGCGAAATCTGGTGCGGTTTCGATGAGATGTTTCACATCAGCGTTCCAGCGTTCGGGGCTGGCGACGAGAGGATAAAGTTTCTGGAAGATTTCAGTTTGCCCGTCAGTTTCGGCACGGCGCAGAAGTGCTTCTACGGTATCTCGCTGCTGCAAGGTCAGGTGCTGCACAATAAAACTGCCGAAAATGTAGGGCGAACGGTCATAAAGGTGCAGCGCCCATGTTCCATCCAATTGTTTAAACTCGTTCTGACGAGTCAGCGCAAGCGCCGTGAGCTTCTTCTCTAGTTCCAGATCGTTTGATTCATGAGTGAATAGGTGTTCCAGTTGATCAGCAAGAGAGGACATATCATTGACTCTTTGATAAGAACGCCTGTTCTAGACTTTATTGTACAACATAAGTCAATTACGTTTTTCGTTAATTTATGAGAAACGATTCAAACGCATGGTCATTTTCCGTAGATGTCGGGCATGACTGCCACATTCATAGTACAGGCACTCCAAATCTGGGCTGTATGTCGATATAACAGGTTGGACATACTGTATTTCCTGCTCAAATTTCGTGACCTTTCTACTCACCCAGAACGGTAAAAACGCTCCCGGCGCTGCGCCCGTAAACTTCCGGAAAGTAGAATTCCTGAGCCGTAGCAGGGATCACGTTGTAAACACCCGGGACGCCCGCTCGCACGAAATAGACATATTCATAGGTTCCTGCTGGAAGATAGGGGCTATACAACACAACCTTCTCATCATGCATTGCAATCTCATTGAACCACCACCAATTCCAGCCGTTCCGCAGGGAGTCCAGACGATTCGCCATTGGACGGGTTCCGATGCGCTGACTGATGGACAAACGCGAATCAATGGCTTCTACGCCTGCGGGCAGCGGATCTTCCACGACTACATAGTAGAGGTTGTTCGGTGCGATGATGGTGAGATGAACTTCGATAATCTCGCCAGCTTGTGCCTGAGTAATTGGCGTATTATCCGGTTCGTCACCTGCCTGCGTTGGACGAACGTAGCGGCGTTCAACGACAATCCCCCGGTTCAAAGGTTCAACTTCCGGGACAGGTAGGTAAGCTTCTAAGTGCGCCGTATAGTAGAGTGCTCCGTCTCCACCGCTGCGCTCGAATTCCAACTGATTTAATTCGCCAATCAGCATATCACCGACATTCTGCACCAATTCCAGCGTATCCCGTGTTGTCTCTGGTGATGCCGTTTCGCGGGCAAGTTGGTCACCGTTTATCGAAACCGAATAGTGGTAATTCGGGTACAATTCACCCGTCGCCACCATCCAGTCGGTGAGTGCCATTACCGACCATGCAGTTGCCTGTGTCGTTTTCCATGCGCGATGTTCTCGCTGCGTAATCAGCCAGCGCACGACATTGGGTAGCAGTTCGCTTTCCGCACCTGTCTGTACTAGAGCACCCAGTATGATCGCCGTCGTTCGGGTGTTAGTTGACCAATTCCAGTAATCCAAGTACGACTCTTGCCAGTGTGTTCCCGTTGCGCTCATAACGGCTTCGGCAAGCAGGTTAGATCTCAGTACCGCAATGCGAGCATCCTCGGCATCAATGAAATGCAGCGCCATCATCAAAAATGCGCGTGCATCCAGATTCAAGCGCTGGCGAAATTCGTAGAGGTTGGATGTCCGCGCAACATCTGCGTCGCCAGAACGCGCGAGCGCGTACAGCACAAACGCCTGCCGGTTTAACTGCCACGTTTCGGTCGTGAGACGAGGCGTTATGAACGTTCCGCGCAGGAACTGCTGGGCGCGAAATAGCACGTCTTCCTGAGCCACAAACCCAAGTCGCCTTGCTTCCGCCAGCGCGATTAATGCATAGGCAGTCGTGAGGGGATTGCTTTCGTCGTTGGGAAACCAGCCCCAACCCCCATCCGCTTTCTGCCAGTTGTAAAGCTGCTGTACGGCATATATCACTGCGGCATTGAGTTCAGCTTCCAACTCAGGGTCTTCAATTCCCAGATCGCTCAACGCGCGATAAGTCATCATGTTGGGGAAGAAGCGGCTTACAGTTTGTTCGATGCATTGATGTGGATAATTTCTCAGATAGTCGAGTCCATCAAGCGTTACCGCAGCCAGAGAGGATTGAAGCCGGAGCGTCAATTCGCCTCGTGTGGGATCGATGTTTGCTGGAAGTGCAATTGCTTCTGTGCGTGTACCCTCATCGCGCAGCACACCCGACGTGCCGACAGTTTCAGGCACGACATAGCGATATACCGGAATGTGGCGATCCGACTCCTGCCCGACGAGTGGACGAGCAGCATCTCGGTAATTTCCCTGAACGTCCTCTGCTCTGAATACGAGGTCTACGCTCTCGACCTCGTCAACAGTCGCTGTCCATTCG
>DATGQJ010000219.1:0-5705 GCA_035304265.1 Oceanobacillus sp. | reverse complement strand
TGATGTGACGGTAAGCCCGGATGGTCGCATTTACGTCGCCGAAGAATTCGCCAACCGCGTTGCCCAGTTCGATCCAAACGGCAACTTTATCGGCGAATTTACTGTAGGCGCGGACGGCACGCTTAATCGTCCGCACGGCTTGGCAGCAGACGCTGAAGGCAACTTCTACGTCACCGAGTTCGAATTTGGTTTTGAGCACGTCAATCTGATCTCACCGGAAGGCGAAGTCCTCGTCGATTGGGGTTCTCCCGGTCAGTTCGGCTCATCCGCCGGACCGGTCCCCGCTGACGGCTTCTGGGGTCCGCGTGACGTGGCGGTGGACTCCGAAGGCAACGTCTACATCGCGGACACCGGGAATAAGCGCGTGCGTGTCTACACCGCACAGGGTGAATACCTGCGCGACATCGGCGGTGCGGGCAGCGATCTTGGACAGCTTGACGAACCGGCAGGATTGGCGATCAGCGCTGACGGACGGCTTTTCGTGGCAGACACGTGGAATCGCCGCATTTCGGTCTTCTCGCTCGACGGCACACCGCAGTACACCTTTGACGTGCGCGGTTGGTACGAAGATCGCGGCAATCGCCCCTATCTGGCGGTAGACTCTGCCCGCAACCTGCTCTACGTCGGCGATCCCGAAGCCGGACGCATTCTCGTCTACGACACGCAGGGTAACTGCGTCGGCTCATTCGGACAGCCTACCGACCGTGTGGGCGACCTGAGCCAGTTCCAGACGGTTGCTGGAATCACCGTGGATGCGGCAGGCAACGTACTCGTCGCGGATTCAGGCGCGGGGCGTGTGTTGTGGTTCGCGCCCTTCGTGGAAGGCGTAGCGGGCAATCCGGTTGTCCCTGAAATCATCTCGCCCGAAGAGCTAACCGACGAAGTCATCCCTGAGGAAGACATCATCGACATTGAAACGACGGATGAGACGGCGGGCGACATTGGCGAACAGGATCATCCTGAAGAAGAAGTGACCGAAGAACCCAGCGTTCCCGCCGAATCACCCGAAGAAACGCTGGAAGCGGTTGGATAAGTAGCAGTAGGGGCAGACCTGTGTGTCTGCCCTTTCGTCTTGCTTACATATCCAGGAAATACGCCCATCTGTACGATTGAAATACGTCAAGACCGAAAATGCCAAAAGGCGAACTGCTGACTCGCAGTTCAAATAGGTGATGTCCCTGTTCGAGTCTTAGCTCAAAGCAAGAATCAACTCGTCCTGTCAGTCTTCCATCATCGGTCATTGTAAGAATACCCAACATAGATACATTGATGATGTCACGTGGTAAGCGGCTATCGTTTACGAAAATCTCCAGACTTCCTACAGCATTTCTAAGCGAGTCGTTGCTGGAGTCTCCATCGGGGGTCAATCCTCCCGGCAAAAGAGACACACAGACGTTCTGAGGTGAAGCAATGGCGCTACCGGGCGAGGGAATGATAGCATCTACAAACATGGGCAATGGTGCGGGATGTTGAAGTAAGGTCTCGGCTGTCGGGATTAATGAATTATCCAGTTGCGACTGGACATAACCACGCCCACGCTCTAACCAAAGAATGTAGAGCATGAACGGCACCAATAACACGAGAAAAAGCAACATATGAATTGGTCGTATCTTCACAGGTGTATCGCATTCACAGGAACTTGGACTTCATCGATAAGGATTGAAACTGTTAGCTACAAACCATTTTCAAACATTTTCCTGTTAATTATCTGTTTATCAGATGGGATTTGTGCTTGTCCTATCTATTTTGACATGCTTGGATATGACCTGAGCATTGACGCTGCTCTCCCTTCCCGCTACAATGCCCTGCACTGCAATGGGCTGCTCAAGAGCAGCAAGTAGCGCCTCAGGAGAACCCAATCGTGGCTGAAACCTATAAGTTAGATGTGCAAGTCCGCACCGTCTTCGGCAAGAAGTGTGCTGCGCTTCGTCGGCAGGGTCTGGTGCCGGGTGTGGTCTACGGTCCCAAAATCGAGCCGATTCATTTTCAAGCCCCTTACCGCCCCTTACAGGTCGCCCTGCTCAAAGCAGGCGGTACACAACTGATCGACTTGTCCATTGACGGCAAAAGCTACCCTGTGCTGGCGCGTGAAGTTCAACGCGATGTGACACGCGGTGACATCCTTCACGTCGATTTTCTCGCCGTCGATATGACCGCGACCATTCGCACCTCAATCCCCATTCACTACATCAACGAGAGTCCGGCGGTGCAGTCGCGCCTCGGTATTCTGGTGAACGGCATCAGCAACCTCGAAATCGAGTCGCTGCCCGGTGACTTACCGGAACGTATCGAGGTTGACATTGCCCGTCTGGTGAACGTCAACGACGCGATTTTCGTCCGTGACCTCGATCTTGGCGAAAAGATCGAAATCATCAGCGACCCGGACGAGATGGTAGTTCGCGTGGCTGCGCTGTCGGTGCAAGAAGAGGAAGCCGAGGCTGAGGGAGAAGAGGAAGGAACTTCCGCCGAGCCGGAAGTTATCGGCAGAGGCAAGAAGGAAGAGGACGAGGACGAAGAAGTTTAACGTCCATTTGCCAATCTATAGCAATATCACAGTCCCGCCAATTGTGCGGGACTGTAGTTTTACCGGTTTATTTGAGTCAACCATGCACCAATTCGAGTACGACTGCTTCATCGCCGCATCGCCCTCGCAGATTTACGAATATCTCTCAGAGCCAGAACATTATCGCGGATTGCAGCCACTGGTCGTCGCCGTGCGCGATGTCGAGTATGGCGAGAATGAGAACGGACAACCAATACGGCGTTATGGGGCTGTCGAGCGGTTACGCTTCGGCTTCCTGCGCTTCAACAATCCGATTCGTGTGGTGGCAACGCTGGCAAAACCGAACGAATTGCTCATCAGCGACGTGGAAGCGCCGTTGGATGTAAGGGTTAAGTTCGTCACAACCTTCCGGCTCGAAGGCAGCGGAACGCATGTAGCGGAAACCGTGACCATCCATGCGCCGCGTTTACTGCAAAGCTACATCGTCAATCAGGCGAAATACGCGCAGCACGCCCGCTTCATGAACCTGAAGGCATTGCTTGAGACGGGCGCGTCTGAGCATCATATTCCTTGAAGAACTGAATCCCCGCCTCCAGCGTTCTCACGACTCGGAATCGGAACTTCTTCTTATACTTGCTCAGGGCGTTCACCAGCGCGTTCACGAATGCCGACTGTGTGACAATCACGCAGATGTCGAAGTCTTTCGGGTTGTGATCGATGGACGAGCCGAAATGTGAAAGCATGTTGCTGGGAAACATGCTGCTCTTGGAGTAGTCCACGATCAGATTGACTACGTGAGGAACCTCGTTGCCGAGTTCAATCCCCCGCTTCCGCCCCTGATAGTATTCTTCCCACGTCCAGTTCCCCTCGAAGGTGAAGATGACGAACGTTTTCTCCTCGTTGCCCCATTCCACCGATACAGGCATCAGCTACCCCCTTTACATCGTTCTCTATATTAAAGCACCATCCGAGGTGAGATAACAAACAAAAAGGGTGCGGGAGACCACACCCTTTCTCATTCGCTTTTGCGCTATCCGGCGGCTGTTTCGCCTTGCGCTCCGTCATTCAGCGGCGCGTTGCCATTCATCTCCACAACATTTTCGCCGTTCTCACCGTTGGCGGCTTCCGACGAGCCATCCATGATGGCAATCCCGACGATGTAATCGTCGTCTGCCAGATCCATCAGGCGAACCCCCATGGTAATCCGTCCTTCGGTCTTGCGGATTTGCTCCAGCTTCGTCCGCAGCACGATGCAGTTGCGGGTGATGACCAGAATGTCGTCTTTGGGGTTGATGCAGCGCATCGCCACCACCGCGCCTGTGCGTTCGTCACGCGCGATGGTACGTACCCCTTTACCATAGCGCCCTTGTGTGCCGTAGCTTTCCAACGTTGTCTGTTTGCCGTAGCCATTGCGTGTGACCACCAGCACGTGGGTGTCATCCGCCTTCACCACGTCCATACCCGCGACCTGATCGCCGTTTTCCAACCGGATTGCGTTGACACCTGCCGCCGGACGCCCCATCGCCCGCACATTGTTCTCGTGGAAGCGAATGCTCTGTCCGCCCTCAGTGGCGATGATGATGTCCTGATCGCCGTCGGTGTACTTCACCCAGTTCAGCGTATCGCCCGGTTCCAACGACATAGCGATCAACCCGCTTGGACGCACGTCTGCGAATTCTTCCAGCCGCACACGCTTGATCCGTCCGCCGCGCGTCGCCAGCACGAAATATCCCTGCAACTCGAACGACGACACGGGTAAAATCGCCGTGATTCGCTCGTCCGGTTGCAGCGCCAGCACGGTATGCACCAACGTCCCCTTGCTGGCACGCTGCGCCTCATTGATGGCGTAAGCGCGTTCGCTGTAGACTCGTCCCTTGTCGGTAAAGAACAGCAGCGTATCGAGGCTGTTGGCGGCGACGATTTCGCGCAGTTCATCTTCCTCTTTCGTCACCATCCCGATCACGCCCTTGCCGCCGCGACGCTGGGTGCGGTAAGCGCTGGACGGCACGCGCTTGACGTAGCCGTTCTGTGTGAGCAGGATAACGACCTCTTCATCGCGCACGAGGTCGGCTTCGTTGAATTCGGTGTTGACCCCGTAGATCACTTCGGTGCAGCGGTCATCGCCAAACTTCTCCGCGACTTCGTTGATGTCCTCACGGATCAGCGCCAGAATCTTCTCCGGCGAGGCGAGCAGGTCTTCCAGATAGGCGATCCGCGCCATCACTTCGTTGTACTCATCTTGCAGTTTCTGCTGTTCCAGCGCGGCAAGGCGACGTAACTGCATTTCGAGAATCGCGTTGGACTGCGCTTCGGTCAGGTCGAAGCGGGTCATCAACTGTTCGCGTGCCTTGTCAGCGTCTTCCGACGAGCGAATCGTCTGGATGATCGCATCGAGGCTCGAAAGTGCCTTCAGCAATCCTTCGAGGATGTGCGCCCGCGCACGTCGCTTGTCTAGCTCGAACTGTGAACGTCGCGTAATCACATCGATACGATGCTCGACGTAAATTTGCAGCATTCGCTTCAAGCTCAATGTGCGCGGCTCACCGTTGACCAGCGCCAGCATTTGAATGCTGAACGTGCTTTGAAGCTGCGTGTATTTGTAGAGTTGGTTCAGAACCTTCAGCGGCTGTGCGCCCTGCTTCAGTTCCACCGTCAGCCGCATTCCGTCGCGACCACTTTCGTCGCGCAGGTCGGAAATCGCGGTCAAACGATCTTCGCGCACCAGCGACACAATTCGCTCGATAATCGACGTTTTGCTGATCTGGTAGGGGATTTCCGTGAAGACAATGCGGTGGCGTCCGGTATTGGTTTCTTCAAGCTCCGCCTTCGCCCGCAGCACCACACGCCCACGTCCGGTGGCATACGCCTCTTTCAGTTCGTCGCCCGCCACCACAATCGCGCCGGTTGGAAAGTCCGGTCCCTTGATGAACTGCATCAGTTCATCAACCGTCACTTCATCCAGATTGTTGTAGTGGTCGATCACGTAAGAGATCGCCGCCGCCAATTCGCGCAGGTTGTGCGGGGGAATATTGGTCGCCATACCGACGGCGATACCGCTTGCTCCGTTGAGCAGCATGTTCGGCAAACGCGCCGGAAGCACAGTAGGTTCTTTGTTCTGTCCGTCGTAGTTGTCGGTGAAATCGACAGTGTTCATGTCGATGTCAACCAACATTTCCTCGGCGATTCGCGCCATTCTCGCTTC
>DATGQJ010000218.1:0-16516 GCA_035304265.1 Oceanobacillus sp. | reverse complement strand
TGGAATCTCACGTATTTCGCCAGTATCCGCATTGCACAGAACCGGTTCGTCCGACTCATGCTGCATGAGTATCCAGTTTGACTGACGGATATTCGGCTCATAACCGCAGAGGTTTGTCGATGGGGTGGATTGGATTCGCGGTATGGGAATATGTTCAATAATTTCTACGACGCTTGTATCGAAGGGGATTGGCTCAGATTGTGCCTGTGACAGAAAGAAGGAATTCAGGAACAGCACGGCGAATAGAGGAAAGATGAGTGAAGATCGCCCTAAAATTCGCTGCTGCATAGGCTCGCTGCCTCGTCCTATCAAAAAGGGCGAGTGGTCGACTCGCCCCTACAGGGTCTTCTTAGTGAATTTGCGGTTTACGCCGCCGTGTTCAGCGAACCGCCTTCGGTCCATTCCAGCAGCTTATTTTCGCTGCTGTAGAGGTGCGGACGGGAGATTCCGTTAATCACGTCAGCGTCGATGACGACGCGGGCGAGGTCTTTGCGTCCCGGCGCTTCGAACATTACGTCGAGCAGACGGCTCTCGATGATGGAGCGCAAGCCACGCGCACCTGTGCCGCGTTTCATGGCAATGTCGGCGGCTGTGCCGAGCGCGGACTCTTCAAACACCAGTTCGAGGTTGTCCAGTGCCAGCAACTGCTGATACTGCTTGACCAGCGCGTTCTTCGGCTCGACCAAGATGCGCACCAGCGCTTCCCGATCCAGCGGATCGACGCTGACCAGCACGGGCAGGCGTCCGACGAACTCCGGAATTAAGCCGAAGTGCATCAGGTCTTCGGGGCTGATCTGGCGCAAAAGTTCCGCTTTGTCGAGGTCGGTGCGGTTCGCCTGTGCGGTGAAACCAATGCTGCCTTTGCCGCCGATACGCTTGATGATGTGTTCCTCGACGCCTGCAAATGTACCACCGCAGATGAAGAGGATGTTGCTGGTATCGACCTGCAAGAATTCCTGATGAGGATGCTTGCGCCCGCCCTGTGGCGGCACATTCGCCAGCGTTCCCTCGATGATCTTCAATAATGCCTGCTGCACGCCTTCACCCGAAACGTCGCGGGTGATAGACGGGTTGTCGTTGGATTTGCGGGAAATCTTGTCGATTTCGTCGATGTAGACGATGCCCTTTTCCGCGCGGGCAATGTCGCCATCGGCAGCTTGCACCAGCCGCAGCAGAATGTTTTCCACGTCTTCGCCCACGTAACCTGCTTCGGTCAGCGAGGTTGCGTCGGTGATGCAGAAGGGGACATCCAGAATGCGGGCGAGCGTTTGCGCCAGCAGAGTCTTGCCGCTGCCGGTAGGTCCGACGATGAGGATGTTGCTCTTTTCGAGTTCGACGCCGTTGGCAACGCCGCCGTTGCGGATTCGCTTGTAATGGTTATACACCGCGACGCTCAACACGCGCTTGGCATATTCCTGCCCAACCACGTATTCGTTCAAACTGCTCATGATTTCGCGCGGCGAAGGCAGACGCTCAAGCTGGAATTCGGTTTCGTCGTGGTGGTAGGTCGTGGTTTCCTCGAAGAGGATGCGCTGGCACAACTCCACGCAGTTGTCGCAGATGAAAACGCCATCAGGACCGGAGATGAGGCGATCCACCTCGTCGTGGCTGCGGCGGCAGAATGAGCACCGTTGATTGCCGGGTGTATAGTTCACGCTAGATTCCTTCCACTGTTACCAAATATGTCTCGTACAAAATAAACCCCGTTGTGTGGGGACACACGCAAGTGTGTCCCTACCATCCATAATACAACGGAACTTAGTTCGCCGAGGCAGCAATCTCTTTTTGCTTGTCGCTGGCGGTCTGCTTTGCGCTCTCCAGCACCGAATCGATCAAGCCGTATTCCACCGCAAGGTGAGCGCTCAGGTAAATGTCACGGTCTGTGTCGCGCTCGATGACCTCACGCTCTCGTCCGGTGTGCTTGACCAGAATTTCGATCAGGCGATCCTTCAGGCGCATGATCTCATTTGCCTGAATCACAATGTCGGAAGCCTGCCCCTGTGCGCCGCCGAGTGGCTGATGCATGTGAATGGTGGCGTTGGGGAGAGCGTAGCGCATTCCGTGTTCACCCGCCGTCAGCAGCACCGTGCCGAAGCTGGCGGTCAAACCGACTGCCGTTGTGCTGACAGGGGCGCTGATCTGCTGCATCGTATCGTAAATCGCCATGCCGGCGTAGACCACGCCACCCGGCGAATTGATGAACATCTGAATTTGACGATCCGGGTCTTCACGCTGAAGGAACAGAAGCTGCGCGACGATCAGGTTCGCAATCTGGTCATTCACGGGCGTACCCATGATGACGATGCGTTCTTTCAATAACAGGGAGTAAATGTCATAGGCGCGTTCGCCTCGGCTGCCCTGCTCGATAACCATTGGGATAAGGCTGGTTGGGTACATCAGGCAGATTCTCCTTCTTCCTGTGCTTCTTCACTCACTTCATTATCGCCTGTTTTGGTGATTTCCGGCGCTTCGCCTTTTGCGATAGCGATCAATCGTTCCTGAACGCGGGCGCGTAACAAATCGTTGAGGACATTTTCGCGCATCGCTTTGTCGCCAAACAATTTGCGCACGCTGGACTGGCGGTTATCGTCGAACCGTCCGACGATGCGGTCAATTTCCGCATTCACTTCGTCTTCGGTGACGGTAATGCCTTCATCGAGGATCAACTGCCGCATCACCAGCGAGCGACGAAGCCGCTGCTCGCCCATCTCTCGATAGTCGTTGTACAGGTCTTCAATCGACTTCTGGTAGATTTTCATGTAGTCGTTCAGCGTCAATCCTTGCTGGCGCAGACTTTGATCCATCTGCTGCAAGAATTGTTCGACTTCATCCATGACCATCGCTTCAGGGAAGGCGATGGTTGCCTTTTCGACCATCGCATCCAGAACGCGGTTGCTGTAGTCGTTGTCGTAGCGCTCCTGCGCCGCGGTTTCGAGATTTTCGCGCACGCGCATCCGCAGTTCAAGCAGGGACAACGGCTTTTCTTCGTCGGCGGTCAGCCGCGCAGCGAGTTCGTCGTTCAGGGCGGGTAGGGTCATCGTCTCGATCTTTTTCACCACCACGTCGAACTTGACGGTTTTCCCGGCAATATCCGCGAATTCTTCGTTGTCAGGAGCAACCAGTTCAAACGTGCGGCGATCCCCCACATTTGCGCCGACCAACGCGGCAGCAAAACCGGGCATCAACTCGTGTTCCTCGTCCACAATGACGGGTGTATCGTGCTCGTGCAGGAATACGGTCTCGTCATGGCTGTGATCATGATCGTGGTGCGTATCCTCTTGCCAAGTGGAAGCATCTTTTGGCGCAGCTTCGGCTTCTTCAGCGGGTTTTTCATCTGCTGCTTCCGACTCAGCTTCGCTTTTGTCCTTATCTACAAATGCGCTGTGAATGTCAATCGTGACGCGATTGCCAAGCTCGACAGGTTTGTGGCTCTCTTCGATGACTGCCTGCTGCTCTTGCAGCGATTTCAATGCCGCATTGACCGCTTCATCGGTGATGGCTGGTTTTTCATAGTCGATGCGAATCGAGCGATAGTCGCCGAGTTCGACTTCGGGTTGAAGCGGGACGACGAAGGTCAGCGTCGGCTTCGGATCCGCTTCGAACTTCTCCAGCGATCCGGGTCCGTAGGGGGCAAGCTGCGACTCCACGAGCACTTCTTTGTAGATGTCGTTGCTCAAGAGTTCCACCGCGTCGTCAAGGATTGCCTGTTCACCGACAAAATTGACGATGATGCGGTAGGGAGCCTTACCCTTGCGGAATCCGGGGACGTTGACCTGTTTGGAGATGCGTTGTGCTGCTTTTTGCTTTGCCTGATCAAGACGCTCTGCGTCCAGTTCGACCATCACGCGAGCGGTGTGGTCTGCAAGTCGTTCGGTTTGAATGTTCAAGACTTTATCCCTGCCAAAGTGGTTGGCGCGTATTTATTAGAACTGATTATACAATGTGCCTGCGCGAGTTGCCTAGAAGTGAACTGTTAGAGGGGCGTTGGAATTTGTAGCTCAAACTGGACTACAAACTCAAACCTTGGCGAACAGTTACTATTTTCTTTCCATTGTACGCAAAGCCCGCCAACAATCAATGCTCGCTTGCCATACTGAAAGTCATCGTGCGTTCAACTATGCCTCTATCTATATTACGTAAATGCTATTCCGTAAAAATGAATTTGAATTATACTATAACTGACGAGTGAATTCGTCGGTTAGGTCATCGCAGGGGGACAGTGTGAACGGCAATGCTGCATTTCCGATTCGGGAAGATTTGCTCCTTATTGGGTTGGATGTACTTGGTATCTGGGTGATCGGGTTGGTTATTCTGGTGCTTCTGGGTCTCAAACTGAGCCACATGACCCTGCACGACGCGACTTATACTACCCCGAAAACGACATCCCGCATTGGACTCAAAGCCTTTTTAATCCGTGAAATCTACCGGTTTGTCATCCTTTTGACCTGTCTGTACTTCTACTTTTCGATACCCATCTTGATCGGCATTCTCATTTTCGCGGCGTTTGTGGTTTTCTCTCTCTGGAAAACATTGCTGGAAAGTGGCGTGCGGGGGCGGCCATACGTATTACTGCTTCCTCTGGTTTTTTCTTTGATGCTGCTTTATTCAGCGTTTCAGGTTGTGCTTAGTATTTTCATCAGCGTGGTTCTGCCCATGCGAGATAAGCTGGTCGGCAGACCCTTATCACGCGATGAAGCGCCGGAGTTGTGGAAACTGACCGACGAAGTGGCAGCCCGCGTCGGCACGCGCCCGATCAGCAGAATTTACTGCCGTCCAGAGACGATGATCGGCGTCAATGAACACGGCAACATTCTTTTCAGGATGCTGGGCTTAAGCAAAAGATGTCTTTATCTTGGGATTGGTGGGTTGCCGGGTATGACGCAAGGTCAGTTCAGGGCGATACTGGCACACGAATACGGGCATTTCGCACACCGCGATACGGCGGGCAGTGGTCTCGCCCGACAGGTTCAGAATGCGCTCTTTGAATTGTGGCTTTCGTTGAAATCCGAAGGCATGGCAACGTGGACAAATCCCGCATGGCTGTTTGTCAGCGGTTATCAATTCCTATTCTGGTATATCGCGCTTGGTGCGATACGTTGGCAGGAAGTTCTCGCGGATCGTCTTGCCATACTCTCATATGGTTCGCGGGATTTCGCCGAGGGTTTGAAGCATCTCGAACGCCAGAGTTATAAATTTGAGGTGCAGCTTGGTCTTGAAGTCCAGCAGGCTATCGAAGAGAAGCGTCCCCTTCGTAATTTGTATGAGTTACCACCGTTGGAACCCAAGTGGGAGAAAGAAGTTGACATCCGCATGGAACTAGCGCAGCGCAATGGAACTCAAGCCTTTGATAGCCATCCCGCGCTGCCGGATCGGATTCAAATGGCAGAGGCGATGAATATCCCTGAAGCAGCAGAAGCGAATACTTCGCCTGTCTTGGATTTGCTTCCAGCCGCTCAGTTACAGGCTGAGATGACGGCGTATTTGACACGGAAAATCATGAAGAGAATGCGGATGCAGTATGCACTGGAAGGGTAGTGCTGTTGGGGAAGAAGGGACTCGAACCCTTACGTCCGAAGACACATGATCCTAAGTCATGCGCGTCTGCCAATTCCGCCACATCCCCGATATTTACAATTATAGGGATTCGGAAGAAGGCTCACAAGGGGTAGTTTGAAGGGCGAGAAATGCTTCAAGGGGAGCGACTCACGAGTCGCCCCTATCGTGTTTCAAATTGCAGCGGTTACTTAATCTCGATCTCGGAGATTTCCTGCACGTCCAAGTCGTTCATGCGGGTGAGGATGGTGTTGATGATCATCTGCGCGAACTGGAATAACGCCTGTATTTCCTGAATGCGATCCAGATAGAGCGTAGCAAGCTGGCGGTGTTCGTCGGACATTTCTGGCATGGCTTCGTTAAGCTGCTTCAGATTGTCCTGCATCACAACCAATGCTCGCTCGACATCGCGCATTTCGCGCCATTTGAGGATGTTGGTGATGATCTTCCAGAAGTCGGTTTCGGCTTCGTAAAATTTGCGTCGCCCGCTGGTGCCCTTCACCCACACTTCGCGCACCATGCCAAGATTTTCCAGCGTGTGCATGTTCATGCTGGCGTTGGCTTTGGAGATGTCGAGGATTTCCACAAAGTCATCGAGGCAGAGCGGTTTGGGGCTGAGGAGGAGCGCACCATACATCTGCCCTGCAACCTTGCTGAAGCCGAAATAACTGGCAAGCTGTCCCAGCCCGTCCAGCATACTATCATGGACTGCGCCGAGGCGGGCTTCCGCCTCCTCTGCTCCGTTCGCCGTCATTCCATCCCCCTCATATTGCTTCAAGTTAGCATCATTTTAATCTTGTTACACTTCATTGACAACGGGTAGAACATACGGACTATTCAGGACATTCATCACGTTTAGTGAATTCTGATGTGTGTGATCGGTAATTTGTTGACGCAAGGTATAATAGGCGGTTGTGTGTTTTATTGCATTTGAAATCTAGAGGCGGGTATTGTGACAACTTACACACATGCTGACTACCAACGCGCAGCCGACCTGATCCGCCAGCGAACGACGCAACCGGTTTCCACGGGCATTGTGTTGGGATCGGGGCTGGGCGAACTTGCCGACATGGTCTCTGACGCGGTGACGATTCCTTATGGGGATATACCGGGTTGGCCCCAGTCCACCGTACATGGACATCGCGGCGAACTGGTGATCGGCACATTGGAAGGTTGTCCGGTGGTGGTGCAGCGCGGACGCGCCCATTTTTATGAGGGCTACCATCCACAGCAAATTACCTTTCCGATTCGGGTGATGCATTTTCTCGGCGTTGATACGCTGATATTGACCAATGCGGCGGGTGGGTTGAATCCACAGTTTCATAGCGGTGACGTGATGGTGCTCAACGATCACATCAACTTCATCGGTATGGCGGGGAACAATCCGCTGATTGGTCCAAACGATGACTCGCTGGGACCGCGCTTTGTCGGCATGGTGCAGACCTATGATCGCGAACTCCGCAAGCTGGCGCACGATACCGCGCGTGCGGCAGGCGTGACCCTGCGCGAAGGGGTGTACGTGTGCCTTTCGGGTCCCACGTTCGAGACTCCGGCGGAAATCCGAATGCTGCGAACACTCGGCGGAGACGCCGTTGGCATGTCCACCGTTCACGAAGTGCTGGTGGCGCGGCATATGAATATGCGGGTGCTGGCATTTTCGGGCATCACCAACGTCGCGTTCGATTCCATTGACACGGAATTGGAGACGACACACGAGGAAGTTCTGGAAGTGGGTGCGCAGATCGTCCCCCGGCTGACGGCGGTGCTGCGCGGTGTGTTGCGGGCGTTGGCGCAATGACCACCATTGTTTTCTTGCTGGAACAGTGGGCGACAGGATTATATATCCTGCTTGCCGCCGCGTTTATTTATGGATATTGGCGGTTAGCTCAGGCGCAGCGCGAATATCGTGAAACTCACTTCGAGTTGGAACGCGAAATTGCCCGCTTCAAACGCGCCAACGCGCTGACGGCGATGGCGTTAATCGTAGAAGCGGCGTTGATCGTGCTCGGCATTCAGCGGGTGGTTGCGCCGACGGTGCGTGAAAATCTGGATACTGAGCAGGTGGTGGCGTTCATACAGGAAGATGGTGAGTTCGCGACGCCCGCGCCAACACCGCTGACGGGCGGCTTCCAGATCGACACCAGCGGTATTGTGCTGGGGGAGGTCGATCCCGCCAATCAGATTTTTGCCACGCCGACTCTGACCCCGACTCCGGTGGGTACGATCATTCCGAACGCTCCCGCGCCGGTTGGCTGTGACAGCGAGAATGCACGGCTTCGTGTTCCTGCCAACGGCATGGTCGTTTTCCAGCCGATTACGGTAGTTGGGCAGGCGAACACCGAGAATTTTGCCTTCTACAAGTTTGAACTGAACGGTCCTTCGACGTTTGGCAATTTCGCGCCGCTGCCGGTGGACGGGTTGCAGCCGATGACCGAGATGGGGGAACTGGGGCAGTTCGTGCCCTCTTTCTACGAGCCGGGGACCTACCAGTTCCGGCTGATTGTGTTCGATACGACAAACGCGGCGCGGGCGTCCTGTACTGTGACGATTTATATCAGCGAGCCAATCCCAACGGCGACACCGCTGCCGACGGCTGGACTGTAATGATTACGCTTGGCTTCATCGGCGCAGGTAAGGTTGCGGGGACGCTGGCTCGTCTATGGCATGAGAAAGGCTATCGAATCGCGGTGGTTTACAGCCGCACGGAGGATCATGCGAAGGCGCTTGCGAACGCTGTTGGTGCTGAGGTCGTTCAGACACCGGATGCGGTGGTCGCCGCCGCCGATCTGACGCTACTGACCGTGCCGGATGACGCCATTCTACCGTTAGCAGAATCACTGGCGACGGGATCATGGACGGGAAAAGGCGTGGTGCATACGTCCGGCGCTCACGATGCTCAAACGTTGGCGGCGCTTGCGGAAAAAGGGGCAAGTGTGGGCAGCCTGCATCCGGCGTTCCCGTTTACGGACGCGGCGAATCCGGCAGAGTCGCTGGCGGGGGTGGCATTTGCGGTAGAGGCAGCGGATGAGCGACTGCGAGGATGGCTGTTGGGACTGGTCGCCGCTTTGGATGGCAAGGCGCTGGCTATCCCGACAGGTGGTAAGGTGTTATATCATGCGGCGCTGGCGATTGCCAGCAACTATACCGTGACGCTGTATGCACTGGCGGAACGGCTGTTGATGTCGTTGGGAGTGGAGCGCGGAAATGCAGATGCGGCGTTGAACCCGCTGGTGACGGCGTCGGTGCAGAATATCGTGAGGCAGGGCATTCCCGATGCGCTGCCGGGACCGCTGACACGGGCAGACGTGGGGACTGTCGCCGCGCATTTGCAGGCGTTAGACAATGTGGATAAAGACATAGCAGTGGTTTATCGTCAGCTTGCGCGTCTCTCGTTCCCGATGCTTGCTGCGCGTGGTGTCGCGCTGGATGGGTTGGAACGCCTTTTGACACAGGAAGAGAATTATGCGAAAGACAATCCGTGATTTTCAAACGATGAAGGAAGAAAACCAGCCTATCGCCATGATCACCGCCTACGACGCGATGACGGCGCAGGTAGCACAGGCGGCAGATGTAACCGGAATTCTGGTCGGTGATTCGCTGGGTACGGTGGTGCAGGGGCATGACACGCCGATTCCGGTGAAGCTGGAACACATCATTTATCATGCGTCTATCGTCGTCCGGCTGACGCAAACGCCGTTGGTGGTTGGCGACATGCCGTTCATGACGTACAACGTATCGCCGGAGCAGGCGCTGACCAACGCCGGAAGGCTGGTGCAGGAATCGGGTGTTGGCGCGGTCAAAATGGAAGGCGGGGAGCACCTCGCGCCGACGATCCGGCGGGTGGTTGAAACCGGGATTCCGGTGATGGGGCACATCGGCTTGACGCCGCAGAGCGTCCACAAGATGGGTGGGATGCGGGTGCAGGGCAAAGACCTTGATACTGCACGTCAACTCTTGCGTGATGCCGAGGCGGTGCAGGATGCGGGGGCGTTCGCCATCGTCCTTGAAGGCGTTCCCGCGCCACTGGGCAAGATGATCACCGAAAAGCTGCACATCCCGACGATTGGCATTGGGGCAGGACCGCATTGCAGCGGGCAGATTCAGGTGTTTCATGACCTGTTCGCGCTGCTGGATGGGCATATTCCGCGACACGCCAAGCAGTACGCGCCACTGGGTAAGATGATGCGCGAAGGATTGGCAGAATACGTGCGCGATGTGCAAACTGGTGCATTCCCAACACCGGAAAACAGTTTTACTATGAAAGCAGACGTTTTATCCGCATTGCAGACCAACGGAGCAGATGGGCGTGCAGGTAGTTGAGACGCCAGAGGCGTTGCGGGCGGTACGGCGGCGTTTGGCAGGATACATCGGCGCGGTCTACACCATGGGGGCGCTGCACGAAGGACACCTTTCGCTGCTGAATACTGCCCGCGAAGAAAACGACGCGCTGATCGCGTCGATTTTCATAAATCCAACTCAGTTTGCGCCGGGTGAAGACTACGCTAATTACCCACGCACACTTGAGCGTGATCTTGAACTGATGGACAGGGCGGGTGTGGACGTGGTGTTCACACCCAGCCCACAGGATATGTATCTTCCGTTTCATCAGACCTCGGTGATCGTCGATGAGGTGAGTCAGGGGTTGGAAGGGGCGAGTCGTCCCAATCATTTTCGGGGGGTGGCTACCGTCGTTGCCAAGCTGTTCAACCTCACTCAACCGACGACGGCATATTTCGGGCAGAAGGACGCGCAGCAGGTGGTTGTGATTCGCCGGATGGTGCGCGATCTGAATATCCCTGTGGAAATCGCGGTTTGTCCGACGGTGCGCGAGCCGGACGGACTGGCGATGAGTTCGCGCAACGCTTATCTGAAGC
The DNA here is from genome assembly GCA_035304265.1 of Oceanobacillus sp. GTDB lineage: Bacteria > Chloroflexota > Anaerolineae > Aggregatilineales > Phototrophicaceae > Flexifilum. The sequence continues at coordinate 6,089 of DATGQJ010000218.1, read as the reverse complement.
CGGATGAACGCAAAGCGGCAGCGTCGTTGTATCGCGCGTTAAAGGCGGCAGCCGATGCCTACGATCACGGCGAACGCGATCCGAGCGTGCTTCGCATGATCGCGTGTGAAGAGCTGTATCGTGAACCACTGGCGATAGTGGATTACGTGGCGATCAACCATCCACACACGCTTTATGGGGTTCACGAGCCGACAGATGAGCCGATTCTGCTGTCGATGGCGGTGAAAATCGGTGCGCCGCGCCTGCTGGATAATTGCCTGCTGCCCTACTCGCTCAACAACCGTGAGCATCTGACCGAGATTCTGGGAGTGGTGTAGATGGCGCTTGAAAGACAGAAAGCCCACACCGATGCGGAGTTCGAGGCATATATTCGTTTGCCGGAGAATTCCGAAAAACGGTTCGAGTTCATCGAGGGGGAAATCATCGAAGTGCCGTCGAATCCATTTTCTTCCGAAATTGCCATCCTGATTGCTTCGGCTATTCTTGCTTTTGTGCGTCCGCGTGGTTTGGGACGGGTGACGGGCGAAGGTGCGGGCTACGTTGTTGCCGGACAGAAACTTGCGCCCGATGTTGCCTTTGTGTCATCAGCGCGTCAGGCGCAACTTGCTCAGGAAGGGTATAACCCTGTTCCGCCCGATTTAGCAGTAGAGGTGGTTTCGCCAACCGATAGGCAACCAGAGATTCGGCGCAAACTCGCGTTTTATGCGCAGGACGGAGTGCTTGTCTGGTTGGTATATCCGCAGCATAAACGAATTGAAGTATACGCGCCCGATCAGCCCGTCGAGATTCGCTACGTAGGCGACACGCTTACCGGTGGCAGCGTTTTGCCAGATTTTGTGCTCCCAGTCCGCGACATCTTCCCTGAATAGGAATAACAATGCTTGTTTATATCCTTGGAATAGTTTTCTTCTTACTATTTCTGGCTTCCATTTTTGCGCAGCTTTACGTCGATTACGTATTCCACCGCTGGAGTCAGGTCAAGAACCGCAAAAACCTCACCGGAGAGCAGGTGGTCGAGCGCCTTTCCACCAGTGAGCAGCTTGGCACACAGTTGACCTTTACCCCTAGGAAACTTGCCGATCACTTCGATCCGCGTACCAACACTGTTTGCTTGTCGCTGGATGTGGCATCCAATCCATCGGTGGCGGCAATGGCGATTTCCGCCCATGAACTCGGACACGCGCAGCAGAAGAAAGAAGTGTCGGGGTTGCTGCGCCTTCGCGAATTTTTGGTTCCGGCGGTGAGGATTTCGCCACTCTTCATTTATGGCTTGTTAGCGACGGGGTTGGTGCTGCGCTTCACCAGCATGTTCTGGCTGGCAGCGGCAGCATTCGCCGTGACCACGTTGTTTATGCTGCTCACGTTGCCCGTCGAGTTCGATGCAAGCCGCCGCGCAATGCTGATGCTGGAACGCAACCAACTGCTTTCGCCGGAAGATCGTCGTGGAGCGCAGCAGATGCTGACGGCGGCGGCGCTAACTTACGTGGTGGCATCGGCGTTTTCGGTGGCGCAGTTCCTTCGCTTCTTGCTGCTGACACGGCGTTAAATGCCTCATTCCCCTAGTTCTTGGGGGTTCTGCCTTGTCTACGGCTATCTAATATATTTCTGAGAGAATTCTTGCGTAGCCTGTCATATAATGTGCAACAAATGTAGTCTGCCATAGTGGAACTGAGGGTCTATGTTTTTCGGATTGGGTTTCGATCCTAATTACCTTCTCTTCGTATTTGTCCCAACGTTGTTGCTTTCGCTGGCGGCGCAGCTTTTCGTCCAATCCGCCTACAGCAAGTGGAGCAAAACACGAAACAGCACCGGCGTGAGCGGTATCCAGGTTGCGCAGCGGATTTTCAACAGCACCAACGTGCGCCCGATTCCGTTGGAAGGCATACCGGGTCAACTGACCGATCATTACGACCCGCAGCATAACGTCGTCCGGCTTTCGCAAGGCATCGCGACGATGCCTTCGGTGGCGGCAATGGCGGTGGTTGCGCACGAACTGGGGCACGTGCAGCAGCATCAAGAAAACTCGGTGCTGATCACCATGCGTAATTTTCTGGTTCCAGCGGTGCGCTTCAGCCCGACCATTGGCTACCTGATGATTATCATCGGGTTGTGGCTGCAAATCACCGAGCTTGCGTGGCTTGGTATCCTCCTCTTCGGGCTGATGGTGGTGTTCATGATTTTGACGCTGCCCGTCGAGATTGACGCCAGCCGTAGAGGGTTGGCGCTGTTGGAAGCCAGCGGTCTGATGGTGACAGAGGAAGATCGCAGCGGATCGCGTCAGGTATTGACCGCAGCGGCGCTCACTTACTTCGCGGCGGCGATTACGGCGGTGCTGCAATTGCTCTACTTCATCAGCCTCGCCAGCAGAAGCAGGGACTAAAGCAACTGTCCACATAATCGAATCTGTTTGTAGGGGCGACTCACCAGTCGCCCTTGCGTTTTATGGGGACTTTCCAACCATCATTACAGCTACGCGGCACATTGTTAGGCTTTTGTCAGAGGTTCGCACTTCCGTTGTTCCTTTATGGATTTTTACAAATTTCACATGCTAGACTTTGTTCAGTGACAATGGTTGTGTGAGTGTGAAGCTTATGGTGGGTGTCGAGAACGATAAAAAACATGAAGTCGCGCAGACGGTTGCCAAATATCTGGCGTCAGATGAGGAACTGCTGCAAGCCTTCCGAAATTTTGACAGTACGCTTGTCAGCTTTGACCCTTCTCCACAGAGTTTCTATTGTCGCTGGGTGATGAGCATCATGGGGACGGCGTTCTACAATCGCTGGAACCAGATTCGGGGGAAGGTCGCGCGGCTGCATCAGCTTGAAACGGGCGAGGATTGGGCGACGATCAGCGTCCTCGCGCACGATCTGGTCAAAGACGAACAGGGTGTTTGAAACCGTTTACCATCTCACAAAAATCAAAAGGGGCGAGTCCACTCGCCCCTTTTCGATTCACGTCTAATCAAATGGATGGCGTTCGATTTTACGGCGTAGACGATCCATCTTGCCGCGTTTGGGTCGCACACGCTGTACCGTATCGTTGACCTGACGACTGGTACGGAGCAGGCGGTTACGCCAATCGGCAATTGTGTAGCCGATCTGCCGTCTCTGACGATTGAACAACGCCGTTCGTTCCGCTTGTTCGGGGACACCCCATTTGACCACCATCGCCGCCCACGTCAGACCGCCGCCGAAGCCCACAAAGGCGATGTGATCGTCTTTTTGTACTCGCCCTTGCGCTATCGCTTCACACAGCGCAATCGGGATGGATGCCGCCGACGTGTTGCCGTAGCGATCAACGTTGGTCATGAACAGGTTTTCATCCAGCTTCAGGGAACGAGCGGCAGCCTGCAAAATACGTGCGTTCGCCTGATGCGGCACGATCAGCTTCAGGTCTTTCATTTCCACGCCCGCCATATGGAGCGCTTCGGGGATGCTCTCGCTGATGACGCGGGTTGCGAACTTGAAGACCTCACTGCCCGCCATGTACATTTTCCCCATTTGATGGTCGAGGGGGAGCAGCGGCACGTTATTCACATCGTTGCTTCCGAACGACGGGATGGTGAGCAAATCGGCTCCCGATCCATCGGAGCGCAGGACGGCAGAGAGCACACCGCCTTCTACGTCGCTTGCACGCAGCACCACCGCGCCCGCGCCATCGCCGAACAGGATGCAGGTCGAACGATCCGTCCAGTCCATAACCCGGCTCATAGTCTCTGCGCCGAGCACCAGCGCCGTTTCAATGCTGCCGCTGCGAATCGCCTGCGCCGCCATATTGACCCCATAGACGAAACCGGAGCAGGCAGCGCTCAGGTCGAAAGCTCCCGCGTGACCCGCACCCAGCCACGACTGAATCAGGCTGGCGGTGCTGGGGAAGACGTATTCCGGCGTCGAGGTCGCGCAAATGATCAGGTCAAGTTCCGTCGGCAGCATGTCGGCGACTTCGAGGGCGTTTTGCGCCGCTTTCAACCCAAGCGTCGCCGTCGTCTCGCGCTCACTGGCGATGCGTCGTTCCTTGATGCCTGTGCGTGCAACGATCCACTCGTCGTTGGTTTCGACGATAGCGGCGAGGTCATCGTTGCTGAGTACCTTTTCCGGTACTGCCATGCCCCAGCCAACAATGTGCGCATAGCGTCCGGTGTTCACGCCAACGGGCTTCGTGCCGTTGGACGAGTGATGGTTAGTTGTGACCATTCGCGCTGTATTTACCAAAGATCAACACGGCGTTATGCCCGCCAAACCCGAACGAATTGCTCATCACGTATTTGATGTTGTGCTGCACACCCACGTTCGGCGTGTAGTTCAAATCGCATTCTGGGTCTTGGTTATCCAGATTGATCGTCGGCGGGACGAAATTGTTGCGCATCGCCATTATCGAAAAGACCGCTTCGACGGCTCCTGCTGCGCCCATCAAATGCCCGGTCACGGACTTGGTAGAACTGATCGGGATTTCATACGCTTGCTCACCAAGCGCCTTCTTCAGTGCCAGCGTCTCACTCTTGTCGTTGAGCGGGGTGCTGGTTCCGTGCGCGTTGATGTAGTCGATGTCGTTGGCAGTCAGGTTGGCATCCTCTAATGCCCGCTCGATTGCCTTCGCCGCGCCTTCGCCCGTTTCCAGCGGCGCAGTGACGTGGTAAGCATCCGACGTATGACCGTAGCCGATGATTTCCGCGTAGATTTTCGCGCCGCGTGCCTTCGCATGTTCCAGTTCTTCGAGGACGAGGATCGCCGCGCCTTCCGCGACGACGAAACCATCGCGGTCAATGTCGAACGGACGCGAGGCTTTTTCCGGCGCGTCGTTACGACGTGAAATCGCCGTCATGTTGTTGAAGCTGGCAATCGCAATGTCGATCAAGCCTGCTTCCGAACTGCCTGCCAGCGCCATCGTCGCCTGCCCACGACGAATGATCTCCGTCGCTTCGCCGATGCAGTTATTGCCTGTCGCGCAGGCGGTTGAAATGGCGAAGTTGGGACCCCGCAGTCCGTAGGTCATCGAGATTTTGCTGGATGGCGCATCTGGCAGCATCATCGGCACCATCAATGGACTGACTGCTTTTGCGCCTTTTTCGAGGAACGTCTTGATGCTGTCGAAAATTGAGGAAACGCCGCCGATGCCTGAGCCAACGACACAGGCAATGTCGTACCGGTTTTCGTCAGTTACTTCTAATCCGGAGTCTTCCATCGCCTGCTGCGAAGCGTAGAGTGCCATTTGCGTAACGCGGTCAGTGCGTCGCGCTTCACGCCGTCCCAGCAGGGCGTCGGGGTCAAAATTCTTGACCTCGCCACCGAATTTGTTTTCCAGATGAGAAGTATCGAAGCGGGTGATATAACCGATGCCCGTCTTTCCGGCGGCGGCGTTGCCCCATGCTTCTTCTACATTATTTCCTGTTGGGCAGATAATCCCCATACCCGTGACAACTACTCGCCGTCGCTCCACAGTCTCCTCCGCAGACGGTTAGTTCAAGAACGGAATATAGCGTAGACAAAAGTGTCGTGCTTTTCAATAGGTAACACCGCGAACCGGGAAGGGTTGCTCTAAAATGTGCTGTACCAAACTTGATATAAGCGAATCTAGAGCGTGACTGGAAATTGGATGTTACGTCGGTTCGTTGGGCGAACACGCAGGTTCGGGCGAACCCATGGGTTCGCTTCTACAAGACCCGTTTGTGGGTAGGGGCAGACCTGCGTGTCTGCCCGGCGCGTATCCGAGATTTTTCTCCCCTAGAGCGTGTTATGCACTTGCCCCCTCATCCCCCGGCCCCTTCTCCCACGCAAGCGGGGAGAAGGGGAGCGATCACAGGGCTATGTCCCTCTCCCCGTTTACGTGGGAGAGGGACGGCTTGCGCAGCAAGCAGGGTGAGGGGCAATCTCGACATCAAAGTACATAACACGCTCTAAGAATTTTCAGACACGCTCTACTCAGCAAGGGGCAGCATGAGTCGGAAGGTGCTGCCCAGACCGGGACGGCTCACCACAGTGACTTCGCCGTGATGCACTTCCATGATTTTCTTTACAATCGCCAGACCAAGTCCCGCGCCGCTTCCATCAACGGTTCGCACAGTGTTGACCTTGGCAAAGTGCTCGAAGATC
>DATGQJ010000217.1:0-5696 GCA_035304265.1 Oceanobacillus sp. | reverse complement strand
CCCTGTTCTTCGGCATCGACCATGCGCGCGAGGCCGTCGCCCGCTGGACCCACATCTACAATACCGAGCGACCGCATTCGGCCCTCGGTTATCAGGCACCGGCGGTCTTCGCCGCCCAACTCAACGCAATGGGCGATCAGCTTCGCGCAACTGAACTGCTGCGCAGATCGCCCATTGCTCCGTCGGCGCAACCGCGCCAAATTCAGCAAAGGACTCTGGGTTCAGCCGGATGAACATCGGGGGTCACAGCAGTCCACGACAAGACCAAGCCACCCCGCGCTAATCTCTAGTGCAGGCAGCATCGCGCAGAGACCTACTTTCAGGGTAGTGCGCCCGATCACCGCCAGACGACGCACCATGCATTCCCGACATTCACCACAAAAAAAGGCCGCAATGTTTCCATTGCGGCCAGAGTTTGCGGGTTCAGCGACCCGCGGAGGGTTCGTTTAACTTCTAACGACGACCGTAGCGACGCATGGCGTCCGGCGTGAAGAAACTGTTGTCCACAATGTTCTCAGCTCGGTAGTTGGCATCAGCCGATTTGACCACCAGGTTGTCAGCAATGTACCGATCAGCATTGAGGTCATGATAGAAGTCCGCCGCGGATACACAGCCCGGCATTTCGGGCGCCATGAAGATATGGTTTTCCTGGAAGCGCCAGAGATTATCCTTCGTATCGTAGAGGTCTGCGACGAGCGGGATCCACGTGTCTTCGTCAATATAGAAGACGCGCTTGCTGAAAGAATTGCGCCAACCAGCTTTAACCGTCGCTTCCACAACCCAGACACGATGCAACTCGTAACGAGCGAGATCGCGGTTCGGATACTTGTCCTGGATCAGATTTGCGATATCGAGGTTTTCTGTACGAAGGCGCGATGCATTGTAGGGAACGTAGAGTTCCTGCTTCCCGACGAGTTTCCAGTCGTACCGGTCGGGCAGACCGTTATACATATAGGTCTGATCGAAGGTCCGGATGTCATCCAGTCCGGGCGTGTCATAGTTCGCGGTGGGCGCTTTCTTCACACGGCGAAGGCCGGGAATGTAGACCCAGGACTCATTGCTGTCGTCATAGGGCTGCAACGTCATGATGATGCCACCAACGTTCGCCGCCGGTGCAGTCTGCTTGTAGATGAACTTCGTCATATAGCGATTGTCGATCTCACGCGCATTCACCTCGTAGTAGGGCGAATAGGTGTTCACAACACCAATACCGTGAAGGAACCCGCCTCCAGCCTGCGTAACGGTGTTGTGGACGGTGAGATTAGTGTGCTTCCCGTTAAAGCCCGTGCGGTAGTTCGCCATGACCTGCAAACCATTTTCCGGCAGCGGGAAGAGGAAACCACCGTGACCTTCCAGGATACCCCCTTTTTCGCTGAGCTTTGCCCGTCCGACATTTGCCTTGGTGGCGTCGTAGATTTCCTGCGAATAGCCGCAACTACGATGGGTCGGATAAACATCCATGCGATAACCATCGTAGCGCTTGATAATGTTGACCTGTCCCGGCGAGAGCTTGTCGGCGTACTGGTCCACATTTGTAGCGTCAATGGAGAAGAGCTTTTGCTCGTGTCCATAAGGATCGACACGCGGACTACCCTGTGTCCAGCCCGGAGCAGGAGTCATATCACCTCCGGTCCATGCGGGAATAGTTCCATCCGCGTTCCCGGCACGCTCTGCGCCGACAGGCGTAAGAGAGTTTCCGAGATCGCTCACATCCGCCGCGACGGCGCTGCTTCCAATAGCAAGCATCAACGCAACGACTGCGACGCCGCCCTTATAACTTTTTCTTCCAGACATTATTTTCCTCCCGACCCGAACTAGCGGGCCCCTGTGGTCAGAATGAATAGGACGCAGTGACCGTGACGAAGTCGCGGTCAGAACTGCGCGTAATCAACCCGCCACCGATATTGTTGGTGTAGCTGATGGATGCTGAATAGACAGAGCGGAAGTCAGCTGACACACCGACAGACACCGCACGCTTGCTTTCCACAGGCGTTCCGGAAATCGACCGGTCAAGCGCAGTGCCATTGACATCGCAGTTGAAGCTGATGCTCGGCGTGAGTTTGAGCCCCGAAACGAGCACGTTGCTGTAAGACGCGCTGGCTACGGTTGTGAAACCCCAGGCAGAGTTGTTGCCCGAAACACCGACAGGCGTTTTATCAAAGCTGACGAGGCCCACTTCGCCGTAGAGATCAATCGTGTCCGCGCCAATCAAGCCGGGTACGTGACCGATATAAGGCAAGCTTGGTGCAACAGTCAGCGCCGCATTGGCGATGTAGTTCAGGCGATCTGCATAGGCAACGCCGATAACATTTGACGTCGTTCCAGACGCAGTCGCCGCATTCGTCGCCGCTGTAATCGGATCGCCGAGCATCAGCGGATAGTCCGGCTGGTAGGCTACTTCCGCACCAAACGCCACTGGTCCAAGCGGGAAACTGACGCTCGCGCCATAAAGATCGATATCTTCAGGGAAATGAGCATAGTACCCGGTCGGTGCCGCCAACACACAAGGCGGAATGTTTACAAAGCAGGCGCCGGTCGCTGAGAGATACGGCGTCTTGGCGTGATAATTCAGATAGTAGAGGCTCGTTTCCGTGGCGATATCGCTGATGAAGTATCGCGCAGCAAGACCGAACTGGCCGCTATTCGACGGCTCATCGCTTGCGAGTTTTGGCAAACCGAGCGCCATGGCCGCCGCATAACCAACGGCACCCGGGTCACCGGCGAAGAAGAAACCCTCCGCGCCCCTCCCGAGAATATCTTCCGTGGAATGGAACGTACCGACGGGCACGAGCTCAGTCTCCCGCCATGTAAACTGGTAGTAGGCTTCGAGGCCGAAATTCTCAAAGGGCGATATATTCACGTAGGCCATCGGTGAAGGCAGGTAGCCCTCACGAATATTGGTTCCCGGCGTGACGAGGCGGCTCACGTCAACGGCATTGGTTTGGGCGATGCCGCCCGAGCGAAAGAGGGCTTCACCCCAGTTTATGACCTGGTTACCAGCACGTATCGTGAGCGGCATACCAGCGACAGTGAAGTCGCCATAGATATAGGCATCGTAGAGATCAAAACCACGACCGACCTGGCTGCGTGTAGAATCTGAAAGATCGGTGCGACGGGTGCTTTCCTTGTTGTTGTTTATCGCATCATAAAAATACGAGAAGCTGACAAAGGCGCCGATATTCCCCTGATGAATGTCAACTTCATGCAGCATCCGCGCCGAGGCTGTGAAAATATCACCACGTCTGAAGTTCAGATTACCATCATCAAAGTTCTCCGCTGCAGGCGACATATCGCTGCCGCCGTTGCTGACCGCAATTTGGCTCCAATCCGGGTTGGTTGTCCGCACACCCAGACCGGCAGACAGGGTCGATTTGATGTTCACATCGACATTGCCAAACTTGAAATCAGCGGCCGACGCTGGCGCAGTCGCGCCTATACCAGCTATCAACGCGCCTGCCACCAGGCACGTACTGCTCCTGCTCGAACGCCGTCTTTTCAGTATGTTATCCATATCTTCCTCCCGTTAAATCCGAGACGGCGCGCAGCTAGCGCGGACGCCCCCCAACTTCCTCCTTCCGCCGCGCTGTCTTGGCGCAACGGTCAACTTCATGTCGCAACGCAGACTGCGGGAGCAAAAGCTCCGGCAAGTGGTGTCCTGAACTCCAGGACCAGATCGACCCCGTCCGCGCGCAGGGTGACCGGACTTCCGTCGGAAACGAGCCTGCCCTCCCCCGTCAGCGATACGTCGCGCAAACGCACCGTGCTCCCGGATGGATTGCCAAGGAAAATGATGTTGATGTCGCTTCCCCTGCGCGTGAATCGCACCGGGATACCGCTATCGGTCTGTGCATCCGAATTGTCGGAACCGCCACGTCTCCATGGCGCTGTGCCGTAAACGGCGGCGCCATTTACCGCAAGCCAGCCCCCGAAAACCTTCAGGCGCGAGAGCTGCTCGTCTGGAATACCCGCATCTGTTCCGCGAGGTCCAACATTGAGAAGCAGATTTCCACCCTTTGACACGCCATCGATGAAGTCGGACAGCAATTGCTCGGCGGACAGGTAGTCATCCTCAGTATCGTGACGATTAAACCCGAACGAGTTGCTCATACCGCGGGTTGCTTCCCACTTCATCTTCTGAATGGTAGAAAATCGGGTGTATTCAGGCGTCCGAAAGTCGCTGTGGGGTATGATCTGCGGAATGACACCTTCCACGACATGAGGATTCTTGCGGATATAGCGCTTGGCCGCATAGTCGAAGATGCGGCGTGGCAATTTATAGCGCATCAATTTCGAGAGAGCGCGCGCATGCACCCAGCGATCATTCACGACGCCTTCAGGCACGGCATTGTAGTAATCCGCAAAAAGCTGGAGCAGGTCATCAAGACCTGTTGGCCATGAAATATCATTCCAGAGAACGCTCGGTTCGTAGCGGTCTATGAGTTCGCGCATCTGCGCCGTGGCATAGGCCGGATAGTCACCCCCGGGGGTAGACCCCACGAAGTCGGCAAAGGTGCGCAACGGCTCGCGATTGAACGTCCAGTCGATTCCCCCTGAATAATAAACACCGAAACGCAGGCCCTGCGCGCGAACGGCTTGTGCCAGTTCACCGACAATATCGCGGCTGGTGGACCAGTTTTTTTCGTGGGGATTGTTTATGTCGCTTGGCCAGAGACAGAAGCCGTCATGATGCTTCGTAACCAGCACGACATATTTTGCACCCGAGTTGCGGAAAGATTCCGCCCATTGATGGGGGTCCCACTGCTTCAGACCTTCTTCGAATGGCTGCTTGAAGGAAGTGTACGGACTATTGCCGTAAGTCTTTGCGTGAAACTCCGCAGAAGGGGTACCCGGCACTTTGATCGCGTTCGCGTACCATTCGGTATAAGGCGTCATCGCAACAGCGCGATCGTAATCCTTCTTGAATGCATCAGAGATGCTGCCGAGGCGAGAGGCAAACGCTGGAATTGCCCAAATCCCCCAATGAATAAAGATGCCAAACTTTGCATCGTCGTACCATTGCGGCATTGGGCGTGCGTTCAAGGAAGCAAGATTACCTTCATACTGCATTACGCTTCCTCAGTTCGCTGTTTCTCTGGCTTGAAAGACATCTGCACGCTCATCTCGGCTGACTCTCAGTTTGTCTTACGCACGGCATGCGAGATTTGGGCGCGTTTCGGGATTGCCTCCCAGTCCCACGCAATACCAAGACCGGGTTCCACAGGAGCGATTGCCTCACCGTTCTCAATGCGCAGAGTGCTGGTGGTGATCTCATCAAGCTGCGGGATGTACTCAACCCATCGTCCATTGGGGACGGCACAGGCGAGTGAGACATGTAGCTCCATCAAAAAATGTGGCGCGACGGCGACATTGAATGCCTCGGCGAGATGAGCTGTCTTGAGCCACGGAGTGATACCGCCGATGCGTGCGCAATCGACTTGCACGACCGAACAGGCGCGCTGTTGAAGGTATTCACGGAAATGCCGCACACTATAGATCGACTCTCCAACAGCCACAGGAATTGAGGTGGACGCGGCGAGACGGGTGTGCCCATCGAGGTCGTCGGCCGGAAGTGGCTCTTCCATCCATGCGATATCGAAGGGAAGCAGCGCCTGCGCACGGCGCAGAGCTTCATCCACGGCGAAGACCTGATTGCAGTCTGTCATGAGTTCGATGCTGTCGCCCAGCGCGTCGCGAAC
>DATGQJ010000216.1:0-8024 GCA_035304265.1 Oceanobacillus sp. | reverse complement strand
GACGGCTTCGACTCCTCTGAGTTTGCGGAACTGGCAGGAGATGCTGGTGTGGGTACATACTATACAACGGTTGCCGCGCCGCCCACCTTCTACCCCGATGCTGCACAGTACATCGAGGACTATGAAGAGACATTCGGCGAGCAGCCACAGCCGTTCTCGGCACAGGCTTATGACTCGATGGGCATCGTGCTGGCGGCTATCGCTGCGGCTGCTGAAGAGGCAGGCGGACTCCCGACCCGTGAACAGGTGGCTGAGGCTGTCCGTGCAACCGAGAATTATGAAGGAATCACCGGCACCTACACCTTTGATGACAACGGCGATCCCGAATACGCGACCTACGTCGTCATCGAAGTGACCTCTGGCGATCCGGAAGAGTGGAGCAACAACACGGTTCTCGACTCCTTCCAGGCACCTTCACCGCTGACGGCTGCCATGGCAGAACCAGAAGCGACACCAGAAGGTTAATGTAAGCTGAAGTATGCGAGCGGTGGTGCTGCGGTTTTGATGGCTTTGCCTGTGCAGCCCGCCGCTCTTTTTTTAAGGTGGTCAATAGAAGGTTATTTGTGAGTGTTAAATATCGTGTTCCTACACCGCCATGTGCAGGAGCCGTTTGTGTAAGACATCGGAGTATCTATGGCTTCGAAGACCCTGAGCACACGCCGTAACGCAAGTATTTTTAGTCCCATTGTCTCATCGCCGCTGGGTCAGCGTGTAGGTGGCAGTTGGATTTACCGCTTCATCATTTTTCCCATTGGGCAGATGATCGTCTTCATCATTGGTGCAACCGTGTTGTTGACGGTTCTGTCATACCTGCTGGCGCTGGTGGTTCCTGAGCCAAGACCGGGAATTGTGCTGGCAGATCAAATCACGCGGCAGCTTCCCGGTACCATCATCAGCGGGATCAGCCTCGGTTTTGTCTACGCGATGATCGCGCTAGGCTACACGCTGGTTTACGGCGTGCTGAAATTCATCAACTTTGCGCACAGTGAAATTTTCATGGTTGGCGCAGTCGTCGGCTTTGAGTTGATGCGGCGATTGTATGACGCAGGCACTATCGACCAGATACATCCGGTGGTGTTGATCATAATGACCGTGCTTGCCGGAATGCTGGTGAGTGGATTGCTGGCAGTCGCTATTGAGCGGGTGGCATATCGCCCGCTGCGCGGCGCACCGCGCCTTGTGCCGCTGATCACTGCAATTGGCATTTCGTTCTTAATACAGGACGGCGTGCGTGCAACCGAGGCGCTCACGCGCAACGACTTCAACCTGACGTATCCCACCAACCAGCTTAGCTGGTTGAGCACCCCGGTGCCGCTGGTTTTCAATGGTGCAGTGACCGGCGGATTGAATATTGGTGGAACAACCTACGACGAGATCGTCGTGGATGGCGAAACGTATAGCACCTTTACGATTGGCGATACCGAATATGAAAGCCTGACCGTTGGCGGCATCACAATAGGCGGTACTCCGCTGCGGGTACGTGACATCAGCATTGGCGAAACTGAATTCGAGAGCCTGACCATTGGCGGCGTGGAGTTAAGCGAAATTAGCAGCACTTCCAACGTCGTCAACATCCGCGTGACCTCGATCATTGTGGTGGTCAGCGCGGTACTGATGCTGGTGGCGCTCAATTATTTCGTGAATGGGACAAAAGTCGGACGCGGTATCCGCGCCGTTTCGCAAGACCAGACAACCGCCGGATTGATGGGCATCAACGTCAACCGGATGATTTCGATCACGTTTTTTGTCGGTGGGGCATTCGGCGGTGCAGCAGGCGCATTGTTTGGCTTGAATGTTGGTACGGTGACGCCTTACGTTGGCTTTATTCCCGGTATCAAGGCATTCACGGCGGCGGTGCTTGGCGGTATCGGCAACGTCACCGGGGCGCTGCTGGGTGGGCTGACGCTCGGCATCATCGAAGCGTTTTTGAATGGTATTCTGGTATATTTCCCGGCGTTAGGACAGCGCTACACCGATATTTTCGCGTTTTCGGTACTGATCCTGATCCTGATTTTCCGCCCCAGTGGTTTGCTGGGTGAGCGGGTGGATGAGAAGGTTTAAAACATGGCGACGACTACCCTAAACTCAAAAGAGACCTTCCGCGAGTGGCTTTTCCGTCCGGTGGTGCTGGGTCCATTGGCGCTGATTTATGTCGTCGTGGCGACGATCCTGCTGGTCACGCAAGATCGTTCTAGCCTGTGGTTCCCGCTGGCGAACATCTGCCTTGTGCCGCTGTTTCTGGTATCCCCGATTGTGGTGATTTCTGCGCCGCTGCCTTCAAAGATCAAGCTGAGCGCCATTCTGGTGATGCTCATCGTCGTGATGCCGCTGGTCGGGATGTACAACACGTCTTATCTCGAACTGGCAATCCAGATCAGCATCTTCGCAGGGCTGGCGCTGGGGTTGAATGTCGTCGTTGGCTTTGCGGGTTTGCTCGACCTCGGCTATGTCGCCTTTTTTGCGGTAGGCGCATACCTGTGGGGATCATTCACGTCGAGCGCGGAGACGGTGTTTAACATCAACGGTTGGCTTGTGCCGGGATGGACATTCTACGTATTCCTGATTATCGGCGTCTTCGTTGCCGCAGTCGTCGGCATTATGCTCGGTCTGCCCGTGCTGCGCTTGCGCGGTGACTATCTGGCGATTGTGACGCTGGGCTTCGGCGAAGTAATCCGCGTGCTGGCGCGTAACGCTGACTCGCCGGTCAACCTGACAAACGGCGCACAGGGATTGCATAACATCGGCAAGCCGCCGCTGCCGGGTTTTGCTTCCGACTTCACGAGCGCGATTTCCGGAGCGCTGCGTATTCGACTCGACAACCCGACGGCGGTTTCTCAGCAGCTTTTGTTTTACTTCATCGCCATTGCCATTCTGGTGATCGTAATTATCGTGTCACGTCGCCTGCTGGACTCGCCAATTGGGCGGGCATGGGCGGCAATTCGTGAAGATGAAGTCGCGGCGATTGCGATGGGCGTGCCGTTGGTGAAGATGAAACTACTCGCCTTTGCAATGGGCGCATCGTTCGCGGGCGCAATCGGCGTATTGTATGCCGCGAAACAGACGTTTATCGACCCACAAAGCTTCGTGCTGCTGCAATCGATTACGATTCTGGCGATGGTGATCGTCGGCGGGATGGGCAGCATCAAGGGTGTGGTTCTGGGCGCGGTGATCGTGACGCTGCTCGACCTGCACATTCTGACTAACCTGTCGCTGCAACTCAACGCGCTCAAAAACCAGAACTTCATCGTGCCAATCATCAATTTCCCGATCCGCAGTATTCCGCAGCAGCTTGAACCTGCGAAATACCAGCCATTCGTATTCGGCTTAATTCTGGTGCTGATGATGATCTTCCGTCCGGCAGGGCTGGTGCCTTCGGCGCGGCGCAAGATGGAACTGCAAGAGCGAGAGGATGTACCAGAAGAAGACCCTGAAATCGTCGCAGAAGCGATAGAAGTAGGGGAGAATAGCTAATGCTGCTCGAAATCAATAACCTCGTCAAATCCTTTGGTGGCATTCACGCAGTCCGCGATGTCAGTATCAGCATTAAAGAGGGCAGCATCAGCGCCATCATCGGTCCCAACGGCGCGGGCAAAACCACGCTGTTCAACCTGCTTACGGGCATTTACAAGCCGGATTCTGGCACCATCACCTTCGATGGACGCTCACTTGTCGGGTTGCGTCCAGATCAGGTGAACGCAGCCGGAGTTGCCCGCACGTTTCAGAGCATCCGCCTGTTTCCCACCATGACCGTTCTCGAAAATGTGATGGTAGGGATGCATTCTCGCCTGCGCATATCGCTGGTAGAAACCCTGCTGCGTCCGGCGTCATTTCATGAGCAGGAAGCACACGTCCAGCGGAAGGCGAGGGAACTGCTGCGCTTCGTCGGGTTGGCGGGCAAAGGCGATGAACTTAGCCGTAACTTGCCTTATGGCGATCAGCGTCGTGTCGAGATCGCCCGTGCATTGGCAAGCGATCCGAAGTTGGTGCTGCTGGATGAGCCTACGGCAGGCATGAATCCGAACGAGAGCAACGATGCGACAGCGTTATTCCGGCGCATCCGTGATGAGTTGGGAATCACCGTCGTACTGATCGAACACGACATGCGCGTGGTGATGGGTATCAGCGAACACATCGACGTGCTGGACTATGGACAGAAAATCGCCGAAGGTACGCCCGAAGAAGTACGCAACAATCCTCGCGTCATCGAAGCCTATCTCGGACGGCGGGCGGCAGGTACAGATGTGGAGTCAAAACGCGATGGACAGGAATTACTTCTCGACGATGATGGCGAAGTTTTGCAGGTCGTAGACGAAGCAGAAACGGACGAATAGGAGTTTAGGAATGGCAACACTGCTTGAACTCGACAACCTGCATACTTATTACGGTCACATCCATGCTCTGAAAGGGATTAGCGTCACGGTCAATGAGGGCGAAATCGTCACGTTGGTCGGCGCGAATGGCGCGGGCAAGAGCACGACCCTGCGCACGATTAGCGGCATTGTACGCCCCCGTCGTGGCTCGGTTTATCTGAAAGGCAAAGACATCACCGGAATGAAAGCGCACGACATTGCGGCGCTCGGAATCGGTCATGTCCCTGAAGGGCGACGGATTTTTCCGCTGCTCACCGTGCGCGAAAACCTTGAAATCGGCGCGTGGAACGTGACCAACAAGGCGGACATACAGCAGCGCTTGGAGCAGAATTTTGAACTGTTTCCACGCCTGAAGGAGCGATTGACTCAAAAGGGTGGGACACTTTCCGGTGGTGAACAGCAGATGCTGGCAATCGCCCGCGCGTTGATGGCGCAGCCGTCGATTTTGCTGCTGGACGAGCCTTCGATGGGGTTAGCGCCTGTGCTGGTGGAAAGCATCTTCGACATCGTGAAGCGCATCAATGAAACTGGCACGACGATTCTGCTGGTGGAACAGAACGCTTTGCTCGCGCTTGAAGCGGCACACCGGGGCTACGTGCTTCAGACCGGAGAAATTGTGCTGAGTGATACTGCCGATGCGCTGCTGCACAATGATATGGTGCGGAAGGCGTATCTGGGGGAAACCTAGAGCACTGATTTTGGGCGACCCACCGGGTCGCCCTTTGTTTTGACTCCGATTTATAAACTCTGCTCAGGCTATGGCGTTGATTCCGGTGAGTTCGCGCCCGACCAACAGCAGATTGATCTCATTCGTGCCCTCATAGGTGTAAATAACTTCGGCGTCGGTCATCAGGCGGGCGATGTGATTTTCGATGAGGATGCCGTTGCCGCCCAAGGTTTCACGTGCCAACTGCGTGACATAACGGGCTTTGCGGGCGTTGTTGTACTTCGCCATCGACGCAATGCCTTCGGTGATTTGATCGGCGGCAAGAAGCTGTGTGAGTTGGAAGCAGATCAACTGCATAGCGGTGACTTCAGTTGCCATTTCGACCAGTTTTTGCTGGATAAGCTGGAAGCTGGCAATCGGCTTACCGAACTGCTCGCGCTCTTTTGCATAGCGCAGGGCATGTTCAAACGCGCCGGTGGCGACCCCTGCCGCTTCCCATGCTACGCCGAAACGCCCCAATCCCAAGACTTTCGCGGTATCACGGAACGAATGGGTTTTTGCGAGACGATTTTCGGCGGGGACGCGCACGTTGTTCAATGTGATCTCGGCGTTGAGGACGGCGCGTTTGCCGATTTTGCCCGTGAGGTCTTGAATGTTCAGCCCTTCAACGTTTTTCGGGTCTTCGATGACGAAGCCGCCGAATTCGCCGTCGTCGTCACGCGCCCATACGATGATCAGGTCGGCAATCGAGGCGTTGCCGATCCAGCGTTTTGCGCCGTTGAGGACGTAATAATCACCGTCTTTGTGCGCGGTAGTTTCGACGTTCACCGCATCAGAGCCGTGTTCCGGTTCGGTGAGGGCAAACGCGCCGATTTTCTCCAGACGCGCCATCGCAGGCAGCCAGCGTTCGCGCTGCTCGTTCGAGCCGAGCAAGCCGACTGAACCCATCGCTAGACCGGAGTGGACGCCGTAGAAGGTGCTGATCGAGCCGTCGCCTTTGGCTAGCTCGAACATCACCAGCCCCATTTCCAGCGGGTCTAAGCCCGCGCTCTCGAAGCCGCGAATCACGCCGCCGATGATGCCGAGGTCTTTCAAGCCCATTGCGAGATCACGCGGAAACTCGGCTTTATCCCAGTATGCGTTGATGTTGGGGAGAATAGCCTCGTGAACGTATGCGCGAACCTTATCACGAGTTTCGCGCTGTTTATCGCTCAGAAAGTTTTCCAGCTTGAAGAAATCGAATCCCTCTAACGTGAGGGTCTGGTTGCCGTTAAGCATTTCATCCCTTTCCAGATAATCGAATCGTGATTAGATTAATTTTAGCATAACTATGGTCAAGAATGTTGACCTTCTCAGAGGATGTTTATCTGATGATCCGGTGAATGAATGTGATGCAATTGGTGTCATCCCCTCCCCCTTGTTTGAAATCTGCGGTAAGATTGCCGCCGTTTTGGGAATAAGGGGGTTTTGTGGCAGAGCGTCAGAATATTTCCTCCGGTACGCCGTGGGAAGGGACTGCGGGTTATTCGCGTGCGGTGCGCATGGGCGCAGCCGTTTACGTATCCGGTACAACCGCGAGCGACGAACAGGGCAACGTGATGGGTAAGGGTGATCCTTACGCGCAGACGGTGTATATCTTGCAGAAGATCGAGCGGGCATTGAAAGAGGCGGGCGCTTCGTTGCAGGATGTTGTGCGCACGCGCATGTTCGTGACCGACATCAGCCGCTGGCAGGAAGTTGCCCGCGCTCATGCGGAATTTTTCGGCAGCATTCGCCCGGCGGCGACGATGGTTCAAGTGGCGAAGTTAATCGATCCGGAGCATCTGGTCGAAATCGAAGTAGACGCGGTGATCGGCGGCACTCCCCGCTGACCGCCGCACGGGATTTTCCTCATAAGCAAAGGTTCAAAATGAAATCAGCATTATTCGTATGGGGTGGGTGGGACGGACACCAGCCGAAGCAGTGCGCCGAGATTTTTTCCGGTATTCTGCAATCGGAAGGCTATCGCACAGAGATTTATGACACGCTGGACGTATACCTTGACGCCGAAAAACTGCAATCTTTCGACCTGATCGTGCCTGTATGGACGATGGGCACGATCACCAAAGAGCAGGAAAAAGGCTTGCTGACCGCCATCGAAAGCGGCATTGGGCTTGGCGGGTGGCATGGTGGCATGGCGGATTCGTTCCGCAACAACACCGAATACCAGTTCATGGTCGGGGGGCAGTGGGTGGCGCACCCCGGCAATATCATCGACTACCGCGTGAATATTATCAATCACGACGACCCGATTACGGCGGGCTTGTCGGACTTCGACATGCAGTCCGAGCAGTATTACATGCACGTCGATCCATCGAATGAAGTGCTGGCAACCACGACCTTCAGCGGCGAACATGCGTACTGGATTGAAGGCACGGTAATGCCCGTCGTGTGGAAGCGTAGGTGGGGCAAGGGCAAAGTGTTCTACTGTTCGCTTGGGCATCAGGCGAAAGACTTTGACGTGCCGGAAGCCCGCGAGATCGTCCGGCGCGGCTTGCTGTGGGCGACCCGCTAAGGAGCAGCAACATGAGCGTAAAAGTAGGCGTGATCGGCTGCGGCAACATCAGCGGAATCTATCTGAAGAACAGTCATTCGCTGGCGGATATTGAAGTCGCTGCCGTCTCCGATCTGGACATGGATCGGGCGCAGGTGAAGGCGAGTGAGTACGGCATTCCGAAAGCGGTCACGGTTGAAGAACTGCTGGCTGACCCTGAGATCGAAATCGTCCTCAACCTGACTATTCCGAAGGCGCACGCCGCCGTTGCGTTTGCGGCGCTGGATGCGGGCAAGAGCGTTTACAACGAGAAGCCGCTTACGATTGAACGCGCCGACGCGCAGAAAATGCTGGAACTGGCGCGGGCGAAAGGGCTTCTGATCGGCTGTGCGCCGGACACATTTCTGGGCGCGGGCTTGCAAACCTGCCGACAGTTGATTGACGAAGGCGCAAT
>DATGQJ010000215.1:0-3408 GCA_035304265.1 Oceanobacillus sp. | reverse complement strand
GCCGATGCAGGCGTTCACGTTTCGCGCGAGTATTGGCGGACCGCGCTGTGCCGAAGCACCGCCTTCAGTCTTGGTGATGCAGGGACCCGAACAGGTGCGGGTGAGTCTCACCGTCAATGGCATCGACATGGAATTAGGCTCAACGGCGGTGCTGTGGAATCCCGCCGATTCGGTGATGCAGGTTGCCGTTCTCGACGGACAGGTACAGCTTGAAGACGGCACTGCCATCACACGCGGGTTCACGGCGGAAGTGCCGATTGATGAAGATGCGCAGGTAAATGGAGCGTGGACGGAACCGCGTCCTCTGAGTGTGTTCGAAGTGGCAATGCTGCTGCCTCTGGAAAATTTGCCTGCTGGTATGCTCAATTACCCGATCAACGTGCCGGAAGAGGGCGAGCCGTCGCCCACGCCACGCGCCACTTTGACCTTTACCCCTCAGCCGACACGAATTATCCAACCGACTCGCCAGCCGCCGCTCCCGACGGCGATCCCGCCGTCACCAATACCTGCGCCGCCTGTGGTGAACTTCACCGCTGACTCGCAGCTTATCGAACCGGGAGGTTGTACAACGCTGCGCTGGTTCACCCAGAATATCGACTCGGTTTATATTGACGGGCAGCCGACGGTGGGCGAGAGCAGTCAGGATGTATGCCACCGCCAGACCACCACCCACGTGCTGTTGGTGCGCTTCCGTGATGGCACGGAACAGACCTATAGCGTCACGATTCAAGTCACGGGTCCCGTCAGTACGCCTGTGCCCCAGTGTGGCAATCAGGTTTGCGAACAGGGCGAGAACATGATGAACTGCACAGTGGACTGCCGCGAGGCGGTGTGTGGCAATCAAGTCTGTGAGCCGGGTGAATCCTATCGTACCTGTAGCGCTGACTGCCTCGGATGATGCAGGCAGTAAAGCAATACTCACAATGTCACGACGGATGGGGTGTAATGATTTTGCACCCCATCATAATTTTTACAGGTTTTGAACACTTGCTCCCGTGCTTTTCCAGTGAGTAAATGAAAAACGGCATACAATGGGCATTCACGTCCTTGATGATTGCCAATTCAGTCTTTCACGCTCGCTGAAAATTCTCCGAAATTCCGCATTGTAAAAGCTTGCTCGGACTCAACTGGAGTCATCTTGAGAAACGGAGAGCAACTAATGCATCTGCGGAAATATCACTTTCTTGCCCTTTTTTTAACCGCTTTTCTCGTGATTTACGCTTCTTATTCAACGCAAGCGCAGACCTCACACATCATCCAAATACAGCCGACGAGCGGACCTGCCGGAACCACCGTGACGATTCAAGATGTCAGCGGTACGAATGGAGGTAAGCCCTGCTCGGTCAGCGGTCCATCCGGTACTCAAAATATCGGTGTGATTCAGCGGGGTCTCCTTAGCTATACGATTCCGGCGGACGCTGCTGCGGGGGCGGTATTCTCTTTCAGTTGTCAGGGCAGCGCCCCCGCCAGTGCAACTAACACGGTCTCCTTCACCGTCATATTATTGCTGGTCATCGTCTCACCAGAGCCAGTCGATACTGACGGTGACGGGACGGTGGACAATGGCGATCAATGCCCTAATCAAGCAGGTCCTCGTGAAAATCGTGGCTGTCCGGTGGAGCAAGCGCCTGTAGATAGCGACGGCGATGGTATCGCCGATAACGTGGATGCTTGTCCTAATCAAGCGGGCGTACCTGAGGCAAACGGCTGCGTACCTGCGCCGCAGTTGCCTTCTCTTCCCGCCGATGGTGCCTGTGTGCTGGCGACGCTTGAAGCCGGTTCCGTCAACATTCGTGAGGGGACATCTACCGATACGGCGGTTGTTGGTCAGCTTGATCCCATGCAGATTTATTCCGTAATCGGACGCAACGCCGATAGCTCATGGCTGCAAGTCAATGGTGGCTGGGTGGCAGCGTTTGTCGTGCGCTTAGGTGGCGATTGTTCAACTTTGCCCCAGACAGACGGTGTTGCGGTTCCCGATCTCGTGCTGGAGCAACCGCAAGACCCTGTTGGGTTGCTCCTCCCAGCCATCCAGAAGGTGCGTGACGCCGCAGCCCGAATGGAGAACTGCCCAGAGTACATGCCTGCTGTTGATGCTCTGCCGACCTTTCTGGCGTTGTACATCGTCGGTGATCCCGATCCATGTGCGGCAGCAGCGGCGGAGATGGACAACCTGTTCTTCAATCCCGGTGGACAGGCTGCGCCATCCGTTCCATCGGATTCGTGCCCTGAAGGTTTCCCCGGCGCAAATGCCATGATTCCGGTGTTTAACAATCTGCTCCATAACACGCCGCCTGAGACGCAGGCGTATCTGACATCGCTGGCAGATATATCCGTCTCACCAAGCCTGTTTTGCACATTGCTTATGGATTTGTCGGGTGGATTTCTCACCGAGTTCACGTTCCCGGAAGTTGAACATGTGCTGCCTGTCGCTTACGTCTGGTGTGATGCTGAGGGAAGTCGTCAGGAGTCGCTGGCACTAAAACTACAGGCAATCGCCATCGCGCCCGAATATCTGCGCAATCTCGATGGTGACTGCGCGTTGTTCGATGACCTTCACGTGCTTGGCTCGGTTCCGCCCGGTAACGTGCAGTTCTTTACCATGCTGATCCAGAACTGCGCGGTTTCGGCGGCGGAAGCAGGGCATCGTGCTTTTTCAGACGCTGTGCGTGGCGCGTTTGACGCGGCGGCAGCAGCAAATCAGGGCTGTGCGGGCTTTCAGGTACTCCCCAACTATCCACTTCCACCCGACTTGCAGCCGCTGCTTCCACAAATCGCGGCGCAGGACGCT
Source organism: Oceanobacillus sp. (assembly GCA_035304265.1). GTDB lineage: Bacteria > Chloroflexota > Anaerolineae > Aggregatilineales > Phototrophicaceae > Flexifilum. Next base: position 617 of record DATGQJ010000215.1, on the reverse strand, counting down.
ATCTGCACCGGAAACTTCCGCATTCTTGCGACACACAATCCTCAACTTGGCGCAGAAACGCTGTACCGTATTCTCAAATCGGTTGATCCCTGCGGTGCTGCCTATGCCTTCGCCTATGACGGTGACATTCCGATGAATGTCGTGCAGCCGCCGGACTGCATTCAGGGCAACCAACTGGTTCTACAGGGCGCTGCGCAGGGCAATCAGGTGGTGATCGATGCATCGTCATCGTGGTTCCAGAAGATCACGGCGCTGGATCGCCCGTTGGACGAAATCTGCACGCTACCGGCACAGCTTGGGGTAGGCGGCGATTTTGCCGTAATCCCGACGGCGACGATGGGGGCGTTTGCTGCCAATCCCACCGCGACCTTACCCATCTTTGTCGCTTTGCCGACGGCGACTCTTCCACAGTTTGCCGCCAACCCAACCGAAGAAGTGTTACCGGAAGGCGCGTTCCCGGAAGATGATCAGGGTGAGCAGCCACCGCCCGAAGGGGAGGAACCCCCACCTGCGGAAGAACCGGAAGCGCCCGCTGAACCTGCCGGGGAAGGTGAACCCGCCGCACAGGAACAACCGCCTGCGTTAGATGGGCAGAACATCCCGCCAGTGCCGAGTGG